>JBKPGB010000193.1:0-39128 GCA_046729135.1 Thermoproteota archaeon
AACTGATAAGAATGAGATATCCTCGCCTAACAAACCTGAGAATTATTGTGTCACTATTGTTGACATCGTTGGCTCAACCCAAATAGTATCAACCATTGGAAATTCCAGAAATGTTAGAAATTTTTATGGAATATTTATTAACACAATGGTAAATACCCTTAAGAGACATCATGCTAAGGTAATTAAGACTGTTGGTGATGGAATAATATCTTATTTTCCAGATACAGCAGATTCGACAAACTCAACGGCTTTTGGAAATGTTCTTGAATGCTGTTTTGCTCAAATAGAACAAGGACATAATATCAATAATATGCTTAAGGGTGATAGATTACCCAGCATTTCATATAGGGTAAGTGCCGACTACGGAAGACTGACGAGAGTTCAATTGAATAATTTTGACAATGAGGATCTTTTTGGATCAACGGTAAACTTTTGTTCCAAAATAAATTCGCATGCACCACCTAATGGAATCATAATCGGAAATGACCTTTACCAAGTCATAAGATCGCTCCGGCCGGTTATTAATAATTATATATTTAGTGAATATGACAGCTGTTATTCTGGAGTAGGAAAGTATTCTTATGCCACTTATTTGGTTTCAAGAGGGCAACAACAAAGAGTCATCAACTCAGTAGAGTCATTGTACGGATCTCTCAAAGTAATAAAAAAATGTGCTTTTGAAGGCATTACAAAAAAGATCCTAACTCCAAAAATCTTACTAATAGATGATGAAATTGATGATTTGCTTGTATTACAAAATTTTCTAATGCTTGCGGGATTCGAGGTAAAAACATTTTCGAGCTCTCGTGAAGCCCTTAGACACTATATAGAAATGGAGCCTTCAACTTACGATCTAATTATTAGTGATATAAGAATGCCTGAACTTAATGGTTTCCAATTATACAGTAAACTTAGAGCTGTTAAGAGTGATGTAAAAATCCTATTCTCGACTTGTCTTGAAATTGCTGAAGAGATGCTAACCCTGTTACCTGATTTAAAACGGGAGCAACTAATTCAAAAGCCAATCGAGAAAGAAAAGTTTATCGAAATAGTGAAAAAAAATATCGTCAAGTCAAGAATGTAATCATGTCGTCCTATGTTGCCTATGACAGGATGATAAGATTGATAATATTTGAGTACGAAATACCAACGGTTTCAGAATTCCCATTTACAGGTCAACAATTTAGTTATATGATAAATGGTGTCTTTTTCAAAGGAATAGACGCTAAACGGGTCTTACAGGGAGCCACTTAGTTTTGCAGGATATTGGTTGTTTGGAGGTGAGACCTAAAATCCCAGTGATTATGACTTGTAATTACTTTGCGTATTCAGTGACTTGGTTGCTTAAATTAAATTAAAGTGCTATAGACTATTATTAGAGGTGTGACCAAATGTTCCTCTCCCTACCAAGACATTACAAAATAGGAATTCTTTCAATGTTAATTATACTGGTATTTTCCTTTATCGCATTTTATTTCTTCCAATCTATCACAGAAAATAACATAAAGGATAGCCTTTTGAGGGAACAAATTGAAAAACAATTAGTGGAATCAAAGAGTGTGTCCCAACATATAGGTGCCGATCTCACTCTGGTTATGACAGTGCTTGACGGTCTGACAAATTCAGTGAACTTTCAGGAAGGACACCTATATGGTGTAGAAACTAAGGGACTAATGAAGGAAAAGTATAGCATAATAGAAGACATAGTAGACAAAGTTTTTGTATTGGATAAGAATGATGTCGTAACTCAAGGCCTATCCCAAAGTGGCACAGAGTACGTAGGTGCAGATTTCTCCCAGAGAGACTGGGTAACTAATGTCAGAAATGATTTAAAACCAACCTTTTCAAAGGGTTTTGAGAGACAGGGTTTATACACAATCTATCTTGCTATTCCTATCATAAATAGACAAAATAGCCAATACATTGGCCTAATATCAGCATCAATACCAACGGAAAAATTTTTTGCACGATATGGAAATGTACATGACATTAATTCGCAATTCCTAGTTGTATTCGATAAGACTGGAACAATACTTGCCGTAGGAGCGGATAGAAGCCTTGTCGGAAAGAATTTTTTTGGAAATGTAGTACAGAATTTTATTCATCACAATAAGATACTAAACAATCTGACTGAAACTCTCTTAAGAGGGACTCCAAGTCATGCCATTTATGATTATGGAAAGACAGAAAGGATCAATACAGCACAGCCTATAGTTGTAGGAGGTCAACCGACATACTTTCTCGAAGTGGTAACGCCAACCCAGGTAATTTTTTCAAAAATACAAGAGACACTCTTCATGGAAAGACTGAAAAGTGGTTCTCTATTAGCAGGAGTCTTTGCTTCCATTATTCTCTTGGTTGTGTTCCTACTTAGGTGGAATAGCACAATGGAGAAAGAGGTGATCAAAAGAACTGCAGAGTTGAATGAATCCAATTCCTCACTAGATGTAATGGCAAGGAAGCTCACTAATGCCAACGTCTCATTATATGAAGCGTACGAACAATTAAAAAAACATCAGAAGCTACAGCAAGAGTTTATAGACATGGCAGCACACGAATTACGGACTCCAATTCAACCTATCCTTGGACTGGCGGATGTTTTACATGATCGTGTATCCGATAAATACGAGCGTGGACTGTTAGAAGTTATTGTGAGAAACGCAAGAAGACTTCAAAGATTTTCCTCAGAAATTTTAGATGTTACGAAAATAGAAAGCAGTTTATTGAAGCTTTCAAAAATGAAAATTGATCTCAGCAAGAAAATTGAGAACGTAATAAGTGACATTGAGAATGGGAGTGATACAGAGATCAATGGTAGGAAAAATAAAATTGTCTTCCAACGAAGAGAATCAATCCCTGTATATGCTGACAAGGATAGAATTTATCAGGTGATCTCTAATTTGATTTCTAATGCGCTGAAATACACTGATAATGGGACAGTCACCATAAATGCATATCTGAATCATAGTGCTAGTAATCATAATAATGAAGCAATTGTCACCATATCAGATACTGGAAGGGGTATTGATTCACAGGTAATTTCAAGGCTTTTCTCAAAGTTTACTACAACATCCTTTACTGGCACAGGTTTAGGACTTTATATTTCAAAAGGAATCATAGAAGCACATGGAGGGAGAATATGGGCTGAAAATAACTCCAACGGCATAGGAGCTACATTTTCCTTTAGTTTACCTGCTATATAATTTTACCAAAACGGGCAGGACATCTGATAGAATTGATCAAGCTGATATAAATCAGTTCACGAATTTAATGAGATCTTACTGAATTATCTTGATGGAAGTTAGCGCAGAAATAGATGGGGAATTTGATGTAACAAAAAGTGTGATGCTTTGAACAGGAGAAGTTGAAAAAGCTTAAAAACTTATAAAAATTACATTTGTTCGTGTACACTACCAATTCATTATCCTCACTTTTAGTGCTACTTTTATTGATTATTGTAATATCGGCTCCTAATTTTACAACGCTATCAGCTCAAAAGCAGGTTGTGCTTTCTGGAATACTTGAAGACCAAGGCGACCCAGAAAGGTGGAAATCTTTAATTTTGCCAGCGATTAAGGAGCTAAAACATAGACATCCAGATTTGGATATTCAAATGAACTATACAACGTATCCATATAACGAGATGAGAGACAGGCTTTTATCCGCAGCAAAGAATCATACCGTTGTTGATCTAATCAGCCTTGATCAAATCTGGCTTGGGGAATTCGCTGAAAGAGGATTTTTAACTGATCTTACGAACTATACGAAAATCTGGGGAAGACAAAATGACTGGTATCAAGAAAACTGGGATGGTGGTTTTTACAACGACAAGTTATATGCTATCTGGGCATGGACCGATATCAGGGGTTTATGGTACTGGAAAGATATGCTGCAAAAAGCAGGAGTAGATCCAAATTCTATGAGAACTTGGGATGGCTATATCCAAGCTGCAAAGAAACTAAATGCTGTACTAAGACCCCAAGGAATAGAGGGCGTGCATCTTGTTGGTGCAAGTCATTCGCCTGATATAGAATTTTATCCTTATTTATGGATGCAGGGAGGAAATATAGTGGAATTAAAGACGGGGCATCCAACCAAAGGAACCTACTTTTTCCCAACTTATAATGGCACTGAAGGTGTAAAAGCGATGGAATTTATCAAGGCTCAGATCGACGCAGGAGTAAAGCCACAGAAAGAACATTTCTGGGGTAAGGAATTTCTTGACAGGAAGTTTGCAGTTATGCTTGAAGCTTTACAGCATCATGTTAACTTAAACACAACTGAGCAAAAAAGGGATTTTGAGAAGAAGGTTGGATTTCTACCAATGTTTCCCGTACCAACAAATCTACAATATAACACTTCATCTTTAATGGGGGGATGGGAATTTAGTATCCCTAGTACCTCAAATCACAAGGATCTTGCATGGGAACTAATTACGATAATGTTAGAGCCTAGCATACTTGCTCCCTACGTAGTATCACATGCCAATCTTCCAACCCAGATATCAATAGGAGAAGGTTCTCCTTATGTGATAGAGGCGAATAAGACTATTCCATATTATGATCAATTAATTAAAATGATAAACATCGGACATAGCCGACCTAATATTCCAGAATATCCGCAAATAGCAGAACAGATAAGGGAAGCATTGGATGAAGTTTACTATGGTTTGAAAGAACCTAAACAAGCATTGGATGACGCAGCCGCAAAATCTGCAAAAGTTTTGGGATGGTAACCATTTATACAATTCCCTGAGTGTGTTGCCAGATATATAAGGGAAAATCTATCCTATTGTTACTAATTTTACAATTATCATGTCTGTAATTTCATAGAAAAACTTTACTATTGAGACGACCAAAAATAATACTTAAAAGGCTTTTTGTGGCAGATTTCTGTTCTGGGGTCTCTGAAAAATAATGTGTTTATTCATAAATAGAAAGCTTGAAATCAATCTATTTTTTGACTGGTGTCACAAATGCTCTTATTGTAAAAGACAACAGGGTTAAAGATTCACATTAATACAAATTTACTTTCGTCAATAGTTGCAACGTTCGCTTTATCAAAAATTGAATATTATTAATATATTAATTAGAATAAATTCAATCTAATTATATGCAAGAATGTCTGAAGCAACTTTTAGAATTTTTAAAATACGATTCATTGTATCCCCCGCAAGAACTTGCATTATCAAAAGGAGTAATGAATGGTAACAACATACTAGTAACAACTCCCACATCAAGTGGGAAAACATTAATTGGATTAATGGGGATGATAAATATTCTTAGTATGGGGAAAAAAGTGGTATACCTTACTCCATTAAAAGCACTAGCTACAGAAAAATTTAATGAATTTAAAATTATCAGAAATTTGGATTGTTTTAAAAATCGGAGAATAAATATCGCTATCTCTACTGGCGACTACGACTCTTATGGAACCGAATTGATTGACAAAGATATTATTATATTAACAAATGAAAAAATAGATTCAATTTTAAGGCATGAGGCAAATTGGATTTATGATGTAGGTCTCTTTATTATTGATGAAATACACCTACTTACAGAACGTGAACGCGGTCCGACTCTCGAAATAATTTTGACAAAGATCAAACTATTGCCACAAAAACCCCAAATAATTGGAATAAGTGCAACGGTATCTAATTCAATTGAAGTGGCTGATTGGTTAAGGTGCGAACCAATTGAAAGCAACTGGCGTCCTACAGAATTGATAGAGGGTGTTTATGATTTTGGTAAAGTTACTATGAACAATGGCACAAATTTTGAGATTAAAAATATTGGAGGTACTGATAACTCAACCGGGGCAATAATAAGCCTTGCAATAAATTCAATAACCAATGATGGAGGACAATCACTTGTTTTTGCAGAGACACGTAAACGTACTGTGTCACTTGCAAAAAAAACATCCGAAATATTGTCCAGTTTTCTCAATAAATCCTCTAAACTGTCAGCACACAAGACGGGAGTAGAAATCTTAAAAGAAGGAGATGATACGGAACTTAATAGAACACTTTCAAGTACAGTCACAAAAGGTGTGGGGTTTCATCATGCAGGTTTAGGAGTAAAAAGCAGACAAATTATAGAAAATGCGTTTAGAAACGGCATCATAAAAATTCTTTTTGCTACACCGACCCTTGCTGCAGGTGTAAATCTACCCGCTAGACGTGTGGTAATTACGAGTATTTTTAGATACGACTCTGAATATGGTGGTAATGTTCCATTAAGTATATTGCATTACAAACAATTGTGTGGACGTGCAGGAAGGCCGACTTATGATAAATACGGAGAAGCAATTATAGTCGCTGATTCGAGAACGAATCCAGAAGATCTTTACAATCATTTTGTATTGGGAGTACCGGAACCAATCGTATCTCAATTAATGAATGAAAGAGCACTAAGAGTGCATGTTCTAGGGATCATTGCTTCAAGACCTAAAATATTGAAATCTGAATTACTTTACTTTTTTGAACAAACATTCCTCGCTAAATATCATGGGAATAGTAGTCTTAGCTTTGAAATTGATTCACTCTTGCAGTATCTAAGAGATGAAGGATTGATTATCATGAGAAATGATTTACTTATGGCTACTAAATTTGGTAGGCGCATTTCCATGCTTTATATTGATCCAAAAACAGGAATTCATTTCAAGAAAAATTTAGATTCCTACAATGGTAACCAATTCGATGATAATGTTACAAATTTTTTATATTGGATCAGTGATTGTTACGATTTTTATCCGAAATTAACATTGAGGCAAAGTGAAATAGGAAACTTCGAAGGAATGTTTGAAAAGCATAAACTTAGTTCATATGGACTCTCAAATTATGACTATTCACTAAAGAATTTAATTATACTTTTAGAATGGATCGATGAATTGAGCGAAGCCAGGTTAAATGAAAAAATTGGAGTTGAGCCGGGTGATCTCCATAGAATGGTTGAAACGACATATTGGTTGTCATATTGTCTTTATGAAATTGCAAAATTGATAGAAAGAAAAGATCTTCTACCAGAAATAAATATACTACGGTTAAGAATTAAACATGGCATAAAAAAAGAATTGATTCCACTTATACGACTTGAGCGGATTGGAAGAATAAGGGCAAGATCGCTATATAGGGCAGGAATCACCGACGTTACTAAAATTGACAACATTTCTGAATCAAAATTAGGATCCATACCAAAAATTGGAGTTAAACTTGCAAGAAAACTTAAGAAACAAATTAAGAGTAATTAATAATGCGTACAAAAGGATATTTTCAGTATAGTTACAACAGGTGATTGATTTATTTGAATTATCCATTAGATATTACTATTTATGGAATTATCGTGTCTGCTGTTTCCTTTTTAATTGTATTATTTATTACACCTGCTTTTATTGAATATCTAACTAGAAAAGGGAGAGTAGTAGTAGACTATCATAAACCTGGAAAACCGATGGTTCCAAGGCCTGCTGGTCCTGTCTTGTTGATAGGAATAGTAATTAGTGAAATTATACTATATTTTTTAATATTAGATGTAAAAATAATCTCCGTTTTATTAACAACAATTATCGCATTTATTATAGGATATATTGATGACTTGAAAACTATGCCCGGTTGGTTTAAACCTGCAGCCTTGATATTGGCAGCTATTCCAATAATAGTTTTAGGAACCCACGGGAATTATCTTGGTTTAATATTTGATAGTGCATTCATTCCAATACTATACATTCTGCTCATTGTATCTATAATTCCGATAGTTGGTAATACTATAAACTCAATAGATGTATTTAATGGAGTGGCAACTGGATTTATTATAATAACAATGATACCATTATTAGTAGCTGTTGTATTATTTAGTAATACTAATGTCTTTGTAATTGGTCTTCCATTACTCTTTGGCTGTATTGCAATGTATCAATATCACAAATTTCCAAGTAAGATTTTTCTCGGAGATTCTGGTACATTGTTATTAGGGTCAATGTATGCTGGTTTATCGATAGTAGGAAATTCAGAAATTATTGGGGTAATTGCTCTTCTACCGGCAGTAATGAATTCCTTCTTGTTTCTTTCTAGTGTAAAAAAAATAGTAGAGCACAGACAGGTCAAAACCAGACCAGTAACAATATGTGATGATTTTCGATTGATGGCATCTAAAGATAATAGTGCTCCTGCGACACTAGTAAGACTTATTCTTGCCAGAGGTCCACTGTCTGAACAAGAAATAATAACCAGAATCTTCATATTAGCAACGTTTTCATCTACATTGGCCATTATTTCAATAGGTATACAATATGCATTTATGATTGGGAAATTATCATTATGAGATTGTTTGGACTTTTCATGCTGATTTTTATCATGTGGATAATGATAATGACGGTTTCATTTTTTTTAGTCTTTATAATTGGACCATTACATATCAATGTATTCCACAATACTATGGATCGATTCATCTCCTCTATAATTAAAGCATCGATGGCGATTGGACTAGTAATTGTATTGATTTTATTACTGGGTTTCCTGAAAACGAAATATTTACAAAAAGCGTTACTGAAGAACGGATAGTAAAATCCTATGTAAATATAAAATGCATTCTACCTTAGTAATGGAATTTAAATCCTTGAAACTTTAATTAAATCTTTGAATCTCACTTCCATTCCGTACCTCTTTTCTTCATGTTTCATGTGATTGTAAATCTTAAATAATTCAACAGCATTTTTAAAAAGATTAAATTTACCATTAATTTTCATCTGAATAAAATTGAATACAAGTGCATAAATCTGAAACTTCTTTAAGACCTCTCTTCTATAGGCATTAAAGTCATTAATGTGTTTGATAAAAAATTTTGCACACCATGTTGACGGAATGATTCCTTCACCAAGCAAAGGATATACAGTCCCTATGGATTCACCAACCCCAACAGTTTTTCGGCCATCAGTAAAAGGTTCGGAATTTTTGGGTGGACTTATTCTAACTGGACGACCAACCTTTTTTATTATTTCACATTTATGTTTTTTTAAAAATTTATCGACAAACACATTGTTATTTTTTCGTTCGTAATCTCCAGCGCCAATATGTGCATAGCCATTTTCTAAAGGGAAATACCAAAAATAGCCCTTCATTGAAGGAAAGGCTTTCAAGTAAAAATCGTCAAAAGGAGTATTGTCTTGATATTTCACTTTATACTGAATACATGGTATCCACATTTCATCTTGGGGACGCGGCAAATAATTACGGTGAAAACCTGTAGAATCAATGATAAGATCAAACTCTGACTCAAGAGTCTCTTTCTTTGGAATAACCCCAAACTGGATATTGGTACCTCGTATCATATCCTTAATTAACTTCAATTTATCATAAGTAACCATTCCGTTCAATCCAACATTAATGCTGTTATCCTCTTTACTACTTTGACCCATATCCACCCTCATGGTTTTTCCTTCATGTAAAATATAGTCATCAAAATTAAGGCCACATTCTTTAACCAAATCATCCATTATATTTTCACAGGTTGCCCATGCACAAACTGCATCGTGTTGTTCTATAGGCATTCTTTCAAATCCTTTTACGAAATTATCGTGCTCTTTGGCGAGTCCGTTCATAAGATAAGCACCTGCAACTCCCATTCCAACGACTGCTATCTTCATTTGGTAACGACAAATAATATATTCTTAAATAAAAATGTGATGTTTTGCTCGATCTAGTTCACTTCAAGTATTTTTCGTATGACAAGTTATATTAGTAATTAAAAATAGAATTTATCAAAGAAAAAAGAAAATGTCAAAAAGTATTCCAAGGTACGCTAGAATTGGGATGGTACTACTAGTCATGGGAGCTATAATCGTAGGAATTGGTACCTACTTGAGCAAAGGTTCCTTATCCCTTTATGGATTGATAATGGCCATATGCGGTTTTATTATTTATTTTGCATCTTCAATTGCATCCAGAAAGAAAAATATGCGGGCGTAAGGAAATTCAGCATTTAGGTTTGGATGCGAATCATCGATAAGTTACTGTGAATAACGCTTATTTTGAGAAAAGATGATCTTTGATTAAACTTATAAATTGTAACAAGCTATCGTATGCTGAATATAATTGGAAGGTAGTACTATAGAAAAAGAAGACAACCTTGATGACCTGGATAAGGTTTTCACTGATGACTCGGATATGAAAACTGGAACTACCTCCGAAAAGACCGAGAGCATAGTCGAAGAAAAATCCGTAGAGACTGACAGATCCGAATATGATACACGCAAGGATCAATCAGTTGATACTAAGGTTAGCACTGAAAACCCTCAAATAGAAGCCAACAGCAAAGAATCAGATTCAAAATTTTTTGCAATTAGAACAAGTGGTGGTCAGGAGCACATTGTAGTAAATTTGGCACAAAATAGGATAAACTCTAAGAAGATTCCTGTGCGTTCCATATTGCTACTTGATAGTTTTAAGGGTTACATAATTATTGAAGCTCCTAATTCTAATATTGCTTACGACGCTCTTATTGGGGTAAGACATGTCAAAGGACAAATTCGTGGAGAATTACCATACAAGGACATTGAAAATTATCTAGTGAAAAGGCCAGTAGTATCGGAATTAAGCATAGATGATACAGTTGAAGTAATAGCTGGACCATTCAAATCCATGAAGGCTAAGATAACTAGGGTTGATTACGAAAAACAAGAAGCAACTGTGTTATTGCTAGATTCCCCATATCAAATCCCTGTAACCGTAGATGCGAATTATCTAAAAAAGGCATCATAGAATAGAATGGTGCAAAAACTATTAAATTAAACAATATAAATCTAAAACTGGTCTAAGATGGAACAAAAAAAATCTATTTCTGCTCTTGTAAGCGGTGGTGAAGCTAGTGCTGGGCCACCTCTTGGACCTGCTTTAGGCCCGATGGGTATTAACGTATTGCAGGTAGTTAATACGATTAATGAAAAGACCAAAGAGTTTCATGGAATGAAGGTGCCTGTTAAAGTGGATGTTGATCCAGACACAAAAAAATTTAACGTAGAAGTTGGAGTACCTCCTACTACTGCTCTAATAGCAAAAGAAGCTAATATATCTAAAGGATCTGGTACGGCGGGAAAAGACTTTGTTGGAAATATTTCCATGGAAGCAATTGTAAAAATAACCAAAATGAAAATTGATATTTCGTATGCGACAAGCCTAAAATCAAGTGTAAAGGAAATTATAGGCTCCTGTGTAAGCAGTGGAATTAAAGTAGAGAACAAACCAGCAAGAGAAATCTACCCTGATCTGATGGCAGGAAAATTTGACCACTTAATAGTCTAAATTTGAATATTCTTTTCTATAGTCGCAAATTTAAAATATCCCAAAATTTGATTTTAGATTAAATTTTAGGAGAAATGATAAAATAAATGTCAGTTCAACAAGGTTCGGCAGGCGGTATGCCTGTTTTAATATTGAAAGAAGGGGCAAGTCAGACGAAGGGACGTGATGCACAAAAAAATAATATCGCCGCGGCAAAATTAATTTCTGAAGTAGTAAGGAGCTCCTTGGGTCCACGAGGGATGGATAAAATGTTGGTCGATGGACTAGGAGATGTAACAATAACTAACGATGGTGCAACAATACTAAAAGAAATTGACGTACAGCATCCGGCTGCAAAGATGATGGTTGAAATCAGTAAGGCTACTGATAATGAAGTAGGTGATGGAACTTCATCCGTAGTAGTTTTAGCAGGTGCGTTGATTGAAAAAGCGGAGGAATTAATCACAAAGGATGTTCATCCAACTATTATTGTAGATGGATATAGAAAGAGTGCATTAAAGAGCATTGAAATATTTAATCACCTCGCACAAAAAATAGATCCAGGCAATAAATCTGAGCTAATTAGAGTAGCAAGAACATCAATGCAAACCAAACTAGTCTCAAAGGACTCTGATGAATTATCTGGATTGGTTGTTAATGCAGCTTTACAGGTTTCAGAACCAAACGAATCTGCTTATATCATAGATATTGATGATGTCAAGGTTGAAAAGAAAGCGGGGGGCTCATTACGAGATACCAAACTAATTAAGGGAATTGTACTTGACAAAGAAGTTGTTCACGGTGGAATGCCAAAGAGAGTTGAAAAAGCAAAGATTGCACTTATAAATTCTGCTTTAGAAATAGAGAAAACTGAATTTGATGCTAAAATCAACATTAATTCACCGGATCAAATGAAGATGTTTCTTGAAGAAGAGAATAAAATGCTAAAAAACATGGTAGACAAGATAATTTCATCAGGTGCAAATGTAGCTATATGTCAAAAAGGCATAGATGATATTGCTCAACATTATCTGGCAAAATCCAACGTTTTGTCAGTTCGCAGGGTTAAAGAAAGTGATATGACCAAATTGTCCAGGGCAACAGGCGCTCGAATTGTTAATAATCTCGAGGACTTGAGCTCTAAGGATCTAGGTTCAGCAGATCTTGTAGAGGAGAGAAAGGTTGAAACTGATAAATGGGTTTTCATTGAAGGATGTAAACATCCAAAGGCTGTTACTATTCTTATTAGAGGAGGTTCACAAAGGGTGGTTGATGAGGCCGAACGCTCAATACATGATGCCCTAATGGTTACAAAGGATGTCATGGAAAAACCCTTGATAGTTGCGGGTGGTGGATCACCAGAATCTTATGTTGCAGGAAAACTAAGAGAGTGGTCTTCCACGTTGTCTGGAAGAGAACAATTAGCAGCAGATAAATTTGCAGAATCCCTTGAAGTTATTCCACTGGCGTTAGCAGAGAATGCTGGAATGGATCCAATAGATACACTTACAGAACTACGCTCCAAACAAACAAAGGGATCAAAATGGAGTGGTATTGATGCAAGAGGTGGAAAGGTTGTGGATATGTCCAAGCAAGATATTGTAGAACCACTTAGTGTTAAGGAACAAATTATTAAATCAGCAACAGAAGTTGCATCCATGATTCTTAGAATTGATGACGTAATAGCTTCCAGCAAGTCTGGAGGAGGTCCTCCTGGTGGCGGTATGCCTCCTGGTGGCATGGGAGAAATGTAAACAAAAAGAATCATAATCTCATTTTTTACACATTTTTCAACTCTACTTCAATGACTTCCTTAACCCACTTACCAGTATACTTTATTTTCTTCAATCTCCTTAGATAATCATGCCAAGAAATTTTCCCGTAACGGCTTTTCCATATCTCATAATGAACCCTTAGAGATTGTAACGCCTCATAATGGTATTTGCAATATTTTTCCTCAACGGCCTTCCTCACACATAATATGCATCTTGATTCCAGATTTACGGGCATTAAATTATATCAACTAGAACCCACTTCATAGCAATTGCATCAAATGTATACGACACCGATTGTCTTTTTGATTCAAGATTTTTGATTTCTGTATGAACTGTGTCTATGATATGTTCTATTTTTTCAATTGCAAACTCAAACTGTGGACCGATTTCACTAGTCAACGAAAATACCAACTTTGAATTTATGTCTGTTGATATTCCACAAAAAGATAGTGTTATTTTAATCCGCTTTCTACCTCTCCTACGTTTCATTTCTTTAAATACTAACTTAATTTTCTGCCAATTATCAAAACCAAATGATTGAAAGAAAAACTCATCATAAGCAACTGGAAACTCGATATTTAGCAGACTTACGTATCCAGACTCCTCAACTAAAATTTTTCCCTCATCGACTACCGAAAACTTAGAAAGAGTATTATAGATGACTTCTATTTCAAGTGGGGATATTCCAAAATATTCAAGTTTGATAATACTATTCAAGTTAGAAAAATTATTGCATTACAAAGGATTAAGCTTTTGATACAAATCAGTATGATTATGATAGCTTTTTTCGGTAGATTTTTAAGTGCACGTTAGTAAAATTTCGTGGACGGTTTGAACTCAATTAGGATTCTTGAAAGAGATAATAATCACATTGTTATTGAATTTGTCGATATTCCAAGGCAGTATGTGAATGCGTTAAGAAGATTATCTATCAGTCAAGTCCCTACTTTTGCAATTGATGATATAGTAATACTAGAAAACTCTTCTGTTATGCATGATGAAGCTATAGCCCATAGACTAGGACTAATTCCATTGCGTACAGATCTTGAGAGATTCGTAATGCCGCATCTATGTGATTGTAAAAGCACCCTTGGATGTTCAAAGTGTAGAGTGCTATTAGTTTTAGATGCTGAATCTCAAGACAAGACTAAAGTAATTACTTCTGCAGAATTAATTTCTGAAGACGAAGTTGTAAAACCTGTAAATAATGAAATCCCAATAGTATCATTAGCTCCAGCTCAAAAATTAAAGTTTGAGGCGTATGCAAGGTTAGGAATCGGAAAAAGCCACGCAAAATGGCAACCAACCTCAGTTGCAGTAGTTAAAGATGGCAAGGGCGAAGATGATTCTATACTTGTGATTGAATCAAACGGCTCATTAACACCACAAGAGATTGTGATAGAGGCTGCCAAAATTCTAGGCTCAAAAATCAACGAATTTGATAGTGTGATTCAATCACTATCATTACCAAAGAATGTTTAGGTATACGTTTATTTGGGGTTTAAGGAAAGCGAGAATATTTCATGTTTCCTGATACTTTAAACAATACGATTTGGACTCTGAGGAACGCTCTAAAGAAAAATAAAGTGCCAATATGGAAAGCCGTAATAAAAGAGCTCTCTAGGTCGAGATCTAACAGAAGGGAAGTTAACATAGGTGAATTGGCACACGTTACTAAGGATAAAGAAGTTGTGATAGTACCAGGGAAGATATTGGGCTCTGGTGAAATAAGTCACAAGTTAACAGTATGGTGTTTCACTATTTCAGAAGTAGCTACAAGAAAGATACTTGACGCTGGTGGAAAAATACTTCCTCTGGATAGCTTGATAAAGAAATACCCAGATGGTAAGGGGGTAAGAATAATTGGTTAAACAGCTTGTTGAGCAAACACAAAAACCTATTCAGATTTTAACTATTGATGCAACGGACTGTATTGCAGGGAGAATGTGTTCCCATATTTCAAAACTTTTACTCAAAGGCCATCATGTCACAGTAGTAAATGCAGAAAAATGCATGATTTCAGGCAATAGGTACAAGACTATCGAAATATATAAGAAATTTTTAGAAATTTCATCTGCCACAAATCCCATTCATGGTCCATTTCATCCAAGAAAGCCTGATAAAATCCTGACAAAAATGGTTAGAGGTATGTTACCAAAAAGGAAATCTAGTGGAATAACCGCATTAAAGAGATTGAGAATCTATATCGCAATACCACCAGCGCTCAAGAATACAAAGCTTGAAACATTTGAAGATTCTAAAATTAGAAAACCTCCATCATATTTTATAACTCTTGGAGAATTAGCAAAACAAATAGGTTGGAATGGGTTAGATACTTATGAATAAAATAGATCTTTATCCAGGCCAAAGGAAATCAAGTAGAGCTGTGGCAACAATTTCAAAGGGAACGGGAAAAGTTAAGATAAACAACATACCGGCCGAATTATTGAATTCTGAAGTAGCAAGAGAATTAGTACTTGTTCCCCTTAAGTTGATAGGTGATTACAGGGATAAGGTAGATATAAGTGTCAAGGTGCACGGAGGCGGTTTCATGGGACAGGCATTTGCAAGTACTGTTGCTATCTGTCGAGCACTAACGGGTGCCGGAAAGGGTGGAAGAGATCCGAAAGATCACCCATTTGCAAGAAGCGTGCGCACAGAAATTCGCAAAAGAATTACAGAATTTGATAGACACTTTTTATCAGGAGACCCTAGACAAACAGAATCAAAGAAATTTGGTGGATCTGGAGCAAGACGCAGAAAACAAAAGTCGTACCGTTAGATTTTTTGTTTTACTCACTCATATTTTATTTGTACCAAAACCTGACTTTCTTCTACTTCTTATTTATCTTCAAATTATGATCTATTAGTTTAGATATTATCTTTTTACAATGTCCTTACGATCTGGAGAAATATAAAATTCCGATAACTTCTTGTCATAACATATACCGCAAATATATCCTGAAATCTTCCACTCTTCCATTGATTTGTACTTAAAGGTTAACACGTTACCACATAAGACACATTTTAGATCATTTTTATCCATATCCTTCACTATGAGTCCAATCTGGAGTAAATTAAAAGTTGTGAAATAACAATCAAATATTATGATCATTTGCCAAACGTGAATTTGCAAATAAATTCTAAGACATAATAAGCAATATTTTAAATTAGGATCTTAAAGCCAACATAACCATCACTATGAACGCTAAAGAATCATATTATAAGGTGTTCGATCTTGTTGAAAGGCATCATAAATGGTTCAACTCCTCTATTCCTTTAATTGCAAGTGAAAATATTCCGAGTCCTGCTGTAAGAGAAGCTATAGTATCAGACTTTGGGAATAGATACGCAGAGGGCTGGCCAGGTGAACGGGTCTATGCTGGATGTATCTACATTGATGAAGTAGAAATAATTTGTAATGAATTAGCAAAAAAGGTATTCAAATCTGAATTTGCTGATTGTAGAGCTACTTCGGGTGTTGTCGCAAATCTTGCAATATACTCGGCTTTTTCAAATCCGGGAGACTATATGCTAGCTGCATCTATTCCTAGCGGAGGACATATTTCTCATGGCAAAAGGGAACATTCTGGGACAGCCGGTTTAGTGCATGGGCTCAATATAGAACATTATCCGTTCTCAAAGGAAGATATGACAATTGATGTGGACGCTACCAAGAAAAAAGTCAGTGATATGATTTCGAGTGGCAAGAAACCTGCAATAGCAATGTTTGGAGGAAGTCTTTTTCTTTTTCCTCATCCGGTCAAAGAATTGGCAAGTTTTATGCATGATAATAATATTTACATAAATTACGATGGAGCTCACGTTGCAGGATTGATAGCAGGAGGAGAATTTCAAGATCCAATCAGAGAGGGCTCAGATTCTATGACAATGAGCTCCCACAAGACTCTCTGGGGTCCACAAGGAGGAATTATCGTCTCATTTGAAAGATATGCAGATAACATAAAGAAAGCTATTTTTCCAGGAAATACAAGCAGTCATCATCTCCATCATGTCGCGGGTAAGGCTATAGCTTTGGCAGAGTCCTTAGAATTTGGGAAGGAATATGCAAAACAAGTCCTAAGGAATGCAAAAACCCTTGCTGAATCACTTGCTAGTTTCGGTTTTACAGTATTAGGAGAAAAACGCGGATATACCGAATCACATCAAATGGCTGTAGATGTTTCCAAGTTTGGGGATGGTGGGACTATAGAAAAAGAATTAGAAAAAACAAACATTATTCTTAACAGACAACTACTGCCAGGCGATATCAAATCTGGTAAACACTTTATGCATCCAAGCGGAATAAGGATAGGAGTCCCCGAAGTAACCAGATTAGGAATGAAAGAAAGTGAGATGAAAGAGATAGCATCGTTCATCAAACAAGTTGTAATTGACAAATCAGATAGTACAAGAGTGCGCATCGATGTGACTAAATTTAGAGAACAATTTCAAAAAGTGCAGTATGCGTTCGAAAATTCAACAGATGCTTACCAATATATAAAAATAAGAACTTGAAGATATAAAGCCAATAATTATCTAATCTATCAACACGACGTTTTGTCAGAAGCTTTTACACATATTTACACATATTTTCAATACGCAAGAGCAACTCTGCAAATTAAGCATTAAATATTAAGCTTTATCACCAAGTTTAATACTTCTTACTGGATGTATAACTTTATTAACCGATATGGCTTTGAAAATCTAAATTATATTTCAATATTTAATAGATTAGCTTAATTTTTATAATGAGAAGTAGACTATTCCATATTAAACCTAAATTAAATCTAGATAATATTTCAGAAAAACAATGAATTAGATAAAAAAAAAAATATTAAAAAACACATATATTATTTGTTATATATCAATAGAGGCCACATTATAGAATTATTGTAATATATTAATTTATTTATGACGAATTTACGCTAGAACTAATGAACAAGAAACAACCAGTGAAAACCATCTTTCTATTGGCATCGATGTTGACCTTGACGTTTGGAGTCCTATTAGCTGCAACCGGTGGTCAGGTATATGCTAAAAATATTTGGGCTGGTGATAACACCATGGAGGAACTTGTAAAGAAAATAGATAAGGGTAAGGCAAGTGATGATAGTATGAATTGGAAAGATTTCAAAAATTCGAAAGTTTTCAAACAAGAAGATAAAGAAACAAAAGAATGTATCGAAAAAAGACAAGACCTTTCAAATAATCTAGCAGATTATGAAGTACTTCATTGCTTTAAAGACTCTGATTACGGGTATTAAGTTCCAGAAATCCCTCTACTTTTTTTTAATTTCCTTCTATCTATAATTATTATTATAAATTTACCAACACACAGTATTGAAAGTTTAATTATAAAATTCAGATCATAATGGCGATAGATATCACATTTATTAGACACAGGCAAATTATTGATCTTAATTGTTTACAAATATACTAGTACCTATTGATGGATCGAATAATTCTTACAGAGCTTTAGATGCAGCACTACTTCTTTCAGAAAAATTAGGTTCAAATATTACTGTAATTCATGTGATGGAAGAAGTTCCGATAACACATATTGGATCGGAAAAAATGTTAAACGAACTACTAGAAGCCTACAAAAAAGAAAATCAAGATATACTTTTGAAATGTACAGAAATAGCCAATCAAAAAGGATTAACTATCAAAACCCTTCTTCTTCAGGGTAATCCTGCTTCTGCAATTTTGGATTATAACAAAAAAGAGAAATTTGACCTTGTAATCATGGGAAGTCGAGGACTAGGAAAGTTTAAGGAGTTAATACTTGGAAGTGTCTCAAGCAAGATTATGCATCACTCGCCCTGTGCCGTTTTATTAATAAGATAATGCTGAATTTTTTGGTGATTATATTTTTATGGCTTATCTTTCCTACTATAATGCGATTACAATGAAACATATAATCATCACTACAATCTGACGGTAGTAAAATGTCCACCGATCTTGATTCTTTTACATCTACTGAAAAAGAGGGTCTCTACAAGGCGGTCTTTTCTCGCAGAGATGTTAGATCTCATTTTATCGACAAAAAGATTCCAGATGATCTGCTTGTAAAAATTCTAAATGCAGCTCATCATGCACCATCGGTTGGCTATTCACAGCCGTGGGATTTTATTATAATAAAGAATAAAGCTACAAGATTAAAAGTTAAGAATTCCTTTATTCTCGAACGTGAAAAATCTATTTCCTTGCTTGATAACGATTTAGATAAGCAAGATAAGTATATTAAATTAAAATTAGAGGGCATTTTAGAATCTGATATTAATATATGTGTGACATACGATCCTGAGAGGTTTGGGCCCTTTATTTTAGGGAGAACTTCAATACCAGAAACAGGCGAATACAGCGTTTGTTGTGCTATACAGAACCTATGGTTAACAGCCAGGGCTGAAGGAATAGGAGTAGGTTGGGTAAGCATACTCTCAATTGAGGATTTACGTAAGATTTTGGGAATACCCAACCATGTTAAACCAATAGCGTACCTTTGTCTGGGATATGTCAATAAATTTGAAGATAGACCAGATTTAGAAAGAGTTGGCTGGATGAAAAGAACGATACTTTCCAAAGTAATTCACTTTGAAGATTGGAATAATACAGAATTAAGTAGTTGGTACGATATAAATAAGATGATACAGAACCTTAATGACAGATGACAGTTCTAATGTCACATTGAACTAGTTCGTAACAAATACTAAATACATGTGATGACAAAGTAAATCGTTCCTGAATTGGGAGAGAGAAAGAAAGTTAAAAAAAATTCTAATTCACCATTCAAGAAATTCCGTTTACAATCAATCCCCAATACGCTAAAATCGTTAGGTCCTGGACTAATAACCGGTGCTTCAGACGATGATCCATCGGGTATAGCAACATATTCTCAAGCTGGCGCAAAGTTTGGTCTTGGGATGTTGTGGATGGCTTTATACCTATTACCAATGATAACTGTCATTCAAGAAATGTGTGCCAGAATTGGTCTTCTAAGTGGAAATGGTTTGGCTTCTCTCATAAAGAACAAATATTCTACCAATATTGTTTATCCAATCTCAACTCTTCTTATAATTGCAAACACAATTAATATTGGAGCTGACCTAGGAGCCATGTCTGCATCAATTAAGATCTTGTTTCCTCAAGTCCCAGTTTTGGTCACATCTTTGCTTTTTTCAGGTATTATAATAGCTTCAGAGATTATGATTCCTTATGACAAGTATGTCACAGTACTAAAGTACTTGGTACTTTCACTTTTTGCATATGTCATAACAGCAATAATTGTAGGAGGTAATGCCATAGAAATTTTTCTTGCAACTATAATTCCTCAAATAAGTTTTACCTCTGATTTTGCAGTGATGTTTGTGGCTGTTATCGGTACAACTATATCACCATACCTTCTTTTCTGGCAGACATCCGAAGAAGCTGAAGAAGATGTATCAAGACACAAGATAAAGGAGATAGGAAGAGGCAGGCCCAATGTAACTCGAAAAGAAATCAAGTTAATGAAAAAGGACATATGGATAGGCCTATTCTTTTCACTGTTCATTATGTGGAGCATAATAGTAACTAGTGCCGGTAGTCTTTACACAAATGGTGTAAATGATGTTCAAACAGCAGATCAAGCGGCACTTGCTCTTGAACCACTAGTCAAAACCTTTCCTCACGCAGGTGAAATAGCTAAAGTAATATTCGCACTTGGAATCATCGGAACGGGATTACTGGCAATACCCGTCTTGGCTGCATCATCGGCGTTTGCAGTATGTGATACTTTTGGATGGAAGGAAGGGTTAGAAAAGAAATTTAGGCAAGCCAAATCATTCTACTTGATAATTGTAGCTTCTACTTTGATTGGTGTTTTTATCACATTCTCCAATATTACTCCCATTCAAGCTTTGATACTGGCCGCTGTAATCAATGCAGTTGTAACAGTCCCTATTCTTTTTTTGGTAATGAGGATTGCTAATGATAAAAAAATACTAAAAGATAGAATCAATGGTCGATACTCTAACATAGTTGGTTGGGCTACTTTTGCAATCATGACAATTGCTGTTGTCATTATGGCATTTAGTTTAGGTAACGTTTTATGAATCAATAAATAACTAAGATAGTGTTAATAGGTTAAATTTACAATAATTCTAGTGATATACTTTTTGGAGGATAATTAAATGATAGATGTATAATGTAAATTGACCCAAAAATTTCCGACACAAATTACCATTCATGTAACAAATTTGCAATTATTACGACTAATTGTTCATATTTTTTGTAGAATTATCATTTTTGTTTCTAACATGTGCTCCAAGTACTTTCTTTATAGTTTTGGTAACAATGGGGAGAATTCTGGGATCATCAACTTTTGGAATTATGTAATCATCTTTAAGATGAACCTCTTCAACTATACTTGCAATAGCATGAGCTACTGATACAAGCATAAACTCATTTAGATTCTTCGCTCTAAGATCCAGTAACGCTCTTAATATTGATGGAAACACTACCGCATTGTTTATCTGATTAGGAAAATCAGATCTTCCTGTTGCAACAATTCTTGCGCCATATTCTAACGCATAATTAGGAAGTATTTCAGGATCCGGATTACTTAGGGCAAATATTATTGCACCTTGATTCATCGATTCTATCATTTGTTTATTCAAAATGCCCGTCTTTCCAGAAACACCAATAAATACATCTGATTCACTAATTACATCTTGTAAAGTTCCACTTAACTTTCTACTATTTGTGTTAATAGATATCTCTTTCTTGTACGGATTGCGATCGTTAATGTCCGCCCTTCCGTCATATATAGCACCTTTAGTATCAGTAACAATAATGTCTTTACAACCTGCCGTCTGCAGAATCTTATAGATTCCATATCCTGCTGATCCCGAACCTGATATAACAACACGTACTTTATCTAGTTCTTTTTTTACCAACTTGAGCGCATTTAGCATTGCTGCAAGAGCAATTATGGCAGTCCCATGTTGATCATCATGAAAAATGGGTATAGATAATTCCTTACTTAATCTTTCAACTATTTCTAGTACTTTTGGTGATTCGATATCCTCTATATTTATTGCACCGAAATTTGGTTGTATTATTTTAACAAATCTAATTATCTCTTCTTTGTCTTGGGTGTTAATGCATAGTGGAATTGCATTTATATCACCTAACGCTTTGAACAAGACAGATTTTCCCTCCATTATTGGGAGGGCACCTTCTGGGCCGATGTTGCCTAATCCAAGAACTCTTGTTCCATCACATACTATTGCTACATTATTCCATTTCGATGTATAATCGTAAGCTAATTTTTTACGATTACTAATTTCTAAGGCTACATATGCCACACCCGGAGTATAAATTAGCCCTAGTGTCCCCTTTTCTTCAAACGCATTGTCTAAAGCAACCCTACTCCGAATTTCGATCTTTCCCTTCAACATTCTATGAAGGTTAATTGCATCATCCCTTAATGTCAAATGAATTCAATTATGAATTCAATTATATTTTATTTTGTTTTTTAGCAGATTCAATTCAATTTTCCTTATCTTGTAGCAAATTTATGGATGGAAAGCAAGAAGATTCAGCCTTCAGCCTCCCCCCCTCGGTCAAGTTATACATATTTTATAAATCATAATTTTGAACATTCACAAGTGTCTACCCATAAAGTTTCAATGAGAAATAAACGTATGAATAAAACAGAATTGGAATCACAATATATTGTTAGGGCCGGAAATGAACACGAAGCTGAGAGAAAAATCAGCGATACTATCGAGCATGAAATCGAATGTCCCAGGTGCTATCACATTATGACCTTATGCTCGGACTTTGATAGTCTGTATTATCTTTGTGAAGAATGTGATTTCTCCTTGTACACCTTAAAGTAATTCTTGTAGATGGTATTTCGAAGTATCAAAATAATAAATATTCTGATGTAAATATTATAGTAATCACAATTCACTAACAATAATGAGCCGTAAGAAAAGTCGTTATTTCAAGTACAGCCCATATTTCCAATCAGACAACTCCATTTCTTTTATGAATGAAAGCAAGAGATCTTCTAGCATTTTTAGAACTTCATTACCCTTTTCGATACTTGCTTTTTGAGGAGCACCGGTCGCTCCAGTCGAAGTTAATTCGTCAAACTTCCAAAATATTCTGATGTTTTCAGGTAATTTTGGAATAACCTCCTTTGGTGCAGATTCCATGTTTACCAAATCTGGGCGAACTGCAAGAATCGCAGAGGTTTCTGCTTCACCACCATGACCAAGTCCACTCCAAATTTCGAAAAGATCCTTTTTTAACTGGCCTACTAGAATCCACCACGATTCCAGGCATGCTATTGTCATCTCAGGATGTTTGTTTTTTATAGATCTGGCTGCGACCTCAATTGGTCCAATATTTCCATCGTGACCATTTATTATGAGTACACGTCTTATCTTATTCTGAATAAGACTTGAAAGAAGATCTGAAATTACACCTACTAGGGTTTCTGGATTAATACTCATAGTCATCTGAAATTGGTCATGATGTAAACTGACTCCATATGGAATTGCAGGAAGAACAATAACATTATTGACCTTGCTAGCAAGTCTTTTTGCAATTTCCGTTGGGAAAATAAAATCGGATCCGAATGGCATATGATCTCCGTGATTTTCACATGCACCAAAAACTAAAATCGCAATAGTTTTTTCATTTACCGTTTTCCGAACTTCTACGGCATTCATTTCTTCAATAAACCTTTTGTACTTTACTTCCATAGTTCCATCTGTCATACCTTAATAGATACTCTTACAATCTTTTATAAAATATTCAATATCAAGGTGAGGATATAATAATCCTAAATTTTCATTTAATAATCTCCCATTATTACTTATAAAACGAGAGTCATACCTTTCCAAATACGAGTTATCCCAAATCTTAGCATATATCACTAGTGATACGATATGGACTAACAGTGTTGTATTTATTTAAACCCTACAATATTATAGTATAACAATGGTTAATGCATATGTATTGATTTGTTGCGATCTTGCTTCATCAGAAAAAGTAGTTGAAAATTTGGAAAAAATTGATGGTGTTCAAGAAGTTTCTCCAGTATCTGGTGTTTACGATATAGTTGTTAGATTATCTGCTTCAACCGAGGAGGAATTAAAATCTATTTACATGAACATTAGAAAAATGAAGAAAGTACTAACTACAATAACGTTAATTGTTTCAAAAACATTGTAAGAATATATTTTAAACATCTCTGATGATAGAATATGAGTAGAATATGAGTAAAGGAGAAATTTTGTATTTTGTATATCGAAAGCTATCTTAATAATCTTCTAAGTGAGGATGGTATCGCAATTTACTACGGCAAGTTCTTGACATTTGATGAGGCTAACGGATATTTTCATTCATTATTACAAAATACTCCATGGAAGAATGATGAGGTAGTAGTATTTGGAAAACATATAGTTACCAAAAGAAAAACTGCTTGGTACGGTGATTCTAACTATGTGTATATTTATTCAAATACTATAAAGCAAGCATTGTCATGGACTAGAGTGCTCATAACTCTTAAACACCTTGTCGAGAATCTTTCGAATACAAAATTTAATTCCTGCCTATTGAACTTGTATCATGATGGCAATGAAGGTATGAGCTGGCATAGTGATGATGAAAAATCAATTGAAGAAAATAGCACTATAGCTTCAGTAAGTTTTGGAGCAGAGCGGAAATTCTGCTTTAAGCATAAACAAAATAAGAAAATAATTTCAGTATTACTTGAACATGGTAGTTTGCTGTTAATGAAGGAAGTAACACAAAAAAACTGGCTACATAGTCTACCCAAATCCAAGAAAGTCACTCTACCAAGAATAAATTTAACTTTCCGAAGAATGGTCACCTAAATTTCCTATTACAATATCTAGAATATCGCTAGTGATAATTCACATTAACTTTCTAGGATTATTGTTTGTGTAAGGTAAGTTTTGGATAACTTTTGTTTTAAATTTAGAAAGTGAAGATATTGACACAGAAAAACATGCAACAACTGGGAATTCGGATGCCTGAACAAGAAACAACCAATATTCCCAGTTGGTGTTTAGGTATAATATTATTGACAAACAAAATATATAAGGTTTTTAGATATTCGAGGTTAATCTATAAGATGGTTATATATCTCTAGATAGTTTGTTGCATGATTTCAAGATATTGAGTTGTCCATGCTCTCAATAGTAGAAATTCATGATCCGAAATTAGTCAAAATAAACTATAAGTTGTGAGGAGCAATCCAATCTTTCTAGAATATCACCAGTGATATTTGGTAACACCAATTGTTCTTATAAAAAATAAATAAGACTTTCCTAAAAAATCGTTTAGTTGAAAACGACCGTATTTTGTGTAACTTTTATTTCTTTATTGTTGTTATCTTTGACTAATCTTATATTCATTTTTGATTTTTCTGAACCAATTTTCATAAGGCTGTATGGTGATGATGAAGGTGAAGATGGCGGCCACCAAGGTGAGGATGGCGGCCACCAGGGTGACCATCAAGGTGAGGATGGCGGCCACAATGATCACTTTAGAAAATTTTTTAATTTTAGGTTTTTTGACCGTCACAACAATGACGATACTCATAAGCCCGACAAGAAGGGAGATGACAATAAAGTTAAAGTGAAAGAACAAGACCAAGCAAAAATTTACAAAGGTTATGGTATTGATCCTGCCGATGGTGAAGGTAATAATAAAAAGTCCTTCAATTTTGCTGCGGTAGGTGATTTTGGTTGTTCAAAAAATGCCAAGAAGACAGTTGATAATATCAAAGAAAGTAAGCCTGAATTAGTGCTACCATTAGGTGACCTCTCATATCAAAAGAATGCTAATTGTTGGTTTGATATCATGTCACCACTTAAAGATAAGCTTATGGTGACTCTGGGATTCCATGATGTGAATGACGGACAGGAAAAGATGGATCAATATTTCAAAAGCTTTGATTTGAATAAACCATACTACTCCTTTGATTATAGAAAAGTACATTTCATAGTCATGGCTTCAGAATCTAACTTTGTACAAGGCTCTGGACAATACGAATTTGTAAAACAGGATCTAGAACAGACTTCTAAGAACAAAGACGTTGATTGGATAATAATCACTAGCTATGGACCATTTTATACCTCTCCAACGACACACAAATCTGAAAAATCTCTAAGGGAAGTTTATCATCCGCTCTTTGATAAATATGGCGTTGATTTAGTATTGCAGGCACATAACCACAACTATCAGAGAACATATCCAATAACCTATAATCCTAATGATAGTTCAGAACCAACGATAAAAAATCAAACTACTAGTGGATATTATGATCCTACCAATGGGACTATATTTGCAATAATTGGAACTGGAGGTGAAAGTTTCTATGCTTTAGACGGACAGGCTCCATACGTGGCTACACAATTCAATAAATTTGGATTTTTAAATATCGAGCTTGATAATGGTAATCCTCACACGACATTGACTGGAACTTTTTTTGATAATAAAGGCAATGAGATAAGGGATCATTTTACAACTACCAAGGAAATAAAGTAAGCAAATCGTCCGTTCGGTACTTCAAAAGGACCTAAATTAATTGGACTTACACAGTTCTTCTAATGTATCTTTTAATAGATCAAGTTCATTATCTACATTTTTAAATTCAAGTTCTGGTTTTACCAACTTTTCTGTTAGTGCTAACTTGGTTGATATTAAGTCATCTCTATAGTTTTCTAGAGCAGAACAAAAAAGTAGTGAATAATCCCTTTGAATGACATATCTGGTGTTTGGATTTGAAAATAACTGTATGACCTGTTTGATAACCTCAATATTTTTTTGTAGGTCTCTTTTGATCAAATCATTACCCTTTACAAGTTCTGGTTCTAACTCAAGTTTCTTTAATTTCTTGTGATGATGCTCTAGGGGCCTCTCGATCATTGATAGCCTTTCTGACTCAAATTCCGATATCATTATTTTCACATATCAAGATATTATAAAAAACTAATCGTTTCAAATTAAACTCCGAAAGTGACCTTGCATCTTGTGAATTCCAACGACATGCTAGGACTCAGAAAAGATATGGATTAGCATCTATTGATTTTAAAAAAGGAAAAATAAAATTACTAATTGTAAAAGGATAGAAAGCTTTAAGCTTGAGTATATCATACTTCCTCGTAACTATAGCAATATTGTCATAAAGATAAGGCATGCCCGTCCGATTACCCCGATCAGTGGAGATGGAGGCAACCGACCAGTGGTCATCGGCAGTTTTACCTCATCTTTATGACGTTTTATAAAGAGCATAAGAATGCCTTAAGAATATTTCTATATTTAGGACTTAATTATGTAGGTGGAAGTAGGAAACCTCCAGTTATCCACATGGAAAGCTTGAGATTGTTTTTTCAACGGCTTACTATTTAGTATAACTGCGAAGCTATCTCAGCAGTACAACCTCATTCCATTAATAATTAGCTCAATTGCTGTTATCTTTATTAATGCAAGACAACATGCAATAATAGAAATTTTTATCAAAATAGTATAGCTTTTTTTAGCCTAGAAGCCAGAAAAGCGAGAGTTGACATCAGGGATAATGATAAATTTACAGAACTAAAAGATGAAGGTCCAAGTATACTGGCAAAAAAGAAGGCTTGTCTGAAAAAGAAAGGAAACATCTGACCTTAACGATCCAGGAAATTTTTCCTGCAATTAACAGATATGTTTTTCGTAATGACAGGAAAATTAGTAAGATGGAATATGTTTTACTACTATGGATGATAAAGTAAAACCATTCTACAGTTAGAACATTCGGTTAAACGGACATGACAATTTTGCAAATTAAGGTTAAGGTAATAATTGCGCATGTCAGTGTCCCATTTGAGGTCACAATCTTAGCTTTCACCGAAATATATACCAATCAACAGAATCCATATAAATGTGAGATTCAACTCACACCACAATTGGAAAAACTTATTAAAATAGATCTTACACTGCACCATATTGTCAACACTTGAAGCTTTAAGAAAAGTTGTCCGAAAATTGGAAGAGACTTTCAACGATCCGCAGAAAAGGGAATCATTATATTTTGATTTTTATGATGATTCTTTGAAAATTCATGGTTTCCCTCCAAATCTTCCAACCAATAAGGAAGGTCTCAAACAGTTCATTTATCTCCTGTGGAAGGCATTTCCTGATATAAGAATTATCTTTGAAGATATCATTATTGAAGGAAATAACGTTGTATGCAGGTACTACCTAACCGGCACACACAAAGGTGATTTTGCGGATCTCCAGCCAACGGGAAGACAATTCAAAGTCAATGGCTTCACAGAATTTTCTTTTCGTAATGCAAAAGTCATAGAGCGTTGGAATCTTGTGGATATGATTTCATTGAGGGAACAGTTAAGACCCTAGTCACAAACTTGTCTATCATTAATATCAAGTTGACAAGATAATATTTCAAATAGAAGATATTGCTTAAATTGTAAATCATAATTCTAGTTTCTGCACTTTGTAGAATATCACTAGTGGTGTTAAGCTACATCAATGTTATTACTTCATCGGCACCAATGTATATTTGGTTTCTTTTCTAAAAGATAATTGTAAATACTTATTGCATGCCTATTTCGAATAGTGTAACTTGTTCGATCTAATTTTTATCAATATTCCATAGCAAGAGATCATAAAGCAAACCATCATAATATCTTAAATATCAACTCATCCAGAATTTGAGATCGGTAGAAATTATTAACATTACCATTAAAGAATACGATCCTAATAACTGCATTAACATGCAATGTTTGGAAAATAATATAATCGGATAATTTGGAGAGATACACATAAAATTGATAATTAATTATAAATTAGGATTTCTACTTGAAGGTTAATAAAACCAAAATTCCAAACAAAATCCAAACCTATTCCTCAAGATCTGACAAGAACAGGACACTAGTTAATATCATAAACAAAGCATTGAGAATCTATTATCAGCGATTTATTACTAACTGCAATTACATGTAATTTAGTTTCAAGCTTTTCAATGAAATGATTAATTAATCTCATCATTTAAATCCACGTAGGAAATACCATGTAAATATTAAAATTGGTTAGATAATCATGAAAAAATAATTACAATAGCTAAAAAAGCAAATGTTTAGATTTTATATAAATATTTCAAAAGATTTATTTATGATAGTTTAGGATTTGTTATAATGACAAGAACACAACCAAGGATTAAGCTATCTCTTCTATTGGGAACAATTATAGCTCTCGGAGTTTTTTCCATTGCTGTCAATAACATTCCAGTACAAGCATTGCATAAAGAAGAACAAAAATTAGATAAATTTGATAATCTCAAAGAATTTGCAGATGCCGTAAAAAACGATGATGCAAAAATAGATAAGATACCTCTTTTATCGATGAAAGCCTCAAAGATTTATGATGATGCAGATAAACAAACGCAAGATTGTATAAACCTAGCGGCAAAAATAGGAAAAACTCTTGTTAGTAAAGAAGTAGTACACTGTGTTGACGATGTGAACTTTTATAAAAACCAGATTTCAAATAGTAGCGTTCCTACTACTGCGACTTCTACTACTACCAGCACATCCGCAGATAACGGCACCGATGGTACAACAACTTCAGATGTTAAATCAACTTCAAGTTCCGGTGATGTTAAATCAACTTCAGGTTCCGGTGATGTTAAATCAACTTCGGGTGATGTTAAAGAAAACAATATGATTAATGAACTTGTGAGTACAGGAAAGTTCACAGAAGCTGAAGCCAAAGACTTTGTATCAAAGACGATGGGGAATGGAGCCGATGGTGCATCAACCTCCGATAATACCCAGTCAACTAGCAGTCAAGACAACAATGCAAATACCCAGTCATCAAACAATCAGGATAATAATAATCCGCCTTCTAATGAAAACTCGAACCAGGCTATAGACTATAACGATCTCAAGGACCTTGTACATAGCATAAAAAACCACGTCGTAGATAGTGATGACATAACTTTGAATGCTTTCCAAGATTCAGGTGCTTATAAGGGGGCAGATGAAGCAACCCAAAAGTGTATAGACCTGGCAGGAAAAATAGGAAATAAACTTGGTGATCAGGAAATAGTGCACTGTTCTGAGGATCCAAGCTTTTACCAAACCCAAGTAGCTAATTTTAACAACAACAACGCCAACGACAACAACGCCAACGACAACAACAATAACCCTGATGGTACTAGTAACTAGTATCATCAGTACTTTTTATTTTAATTAGGTATTAATTAAGACAAATAATCCCATTGTACTAACCATCATAAAAATCCATACAATTTTATTCCAACTAAAAATTTTCTGGCCGTCAAGGTTCCCAAATGGTAGTAAATTAAATAACGCGATCCATGAATTAAATAATGCTCCTATATACAGGTAATCAACAAATGGATTTCTATAAAATAATATCAAAAATATAAAACCCATAACAAGATTAGTAAGCGGTCCAATAAACGCAACCCTTCCAAATTTACTTCTATCCGATAAATCTATTACAACAGCTCCTGGTGCTATGAATTTGAATGGGATAAACGGTATTGCCGAAAAAGCAGTCACTATTAGTCCATATGTATTTGTACGAAACTCCGCCCAGCTTCCATAAAACTGTGCCAACAGTTTATGAGCCAATTCATGAACAAGGAAGGCACTAACAAAAATAGTCAAAAATTCCCAAGAGATATCCCTGTATCTGGTTAACGATAACCCAACTGCAGTTACTAAAATTGTTGCAATGGACAAGTGAAGTATCTCTAGTTTGGAAAATTTTATTTTAAGTATGAGACTTTCCAAAATTGAATTCTTTGTATTATTACTTATCATATTTTTTTTGTCAATGTAGTCTTTCAAAGAAACACATGAGTGGTTAATTGGAATTCTATGCATTTGACAGAACAATTTGTCACAATAACTGCATCTAAAAGGTATAGTCTCATTCGTATCACAAATCTCACATTTCATTAGGTTAATACACTCACTCTTTGTCTTAATCCTAGTTATTCTGCTCCAATGTCACATTTAAAAGTGTGTTTTCATTCTTTTGAAGCTGCATCCATAATCTTTTCAAAAAGTTCTTCCAACCAAATTGATTATTTAAGATTATATCTAATTCCTGGGATTTAGCTAAATGGCAAATTCACAATGGTAATCTATATGAACTTTGGATTACTGTATTAAGTATAGAATTAGTTTGGCAAATGATGATAATACACATGATACAGATGATAAGCTCATCCAACGCTATGATACTATTCTAAAAGAGAGTGCATTATTAAGTACCTTTTGTGGGATCCTCTTTGGATTTTTATTGAATATGGGCATAAATGTACCTCATACTTTTGCGTTTATTGATAAGATAACTCTGATCGTGGCTTTATATTCCATTACCGTGGCAGCTTCATTATTTGTTATGCCGGTAGTCTATCATCATTTACAGTACCCTTATGGAAGTTTCCATAAATTCAAAAGTAGAAGTCATAGATTTATCATCCTGGGTCTAATTCCTGCCGGTATTACTCTATACCTTGGTCTTGAACTAGCATTACACTCTCTCCTTGGTTCTATAGAATCATTTATTCTTGCATCGCTACCATTTATACTAGTTTATTTCTTGTTCAGAGCTAGAAAAGGTGAATTCTTATAGAATCTATAGGATCTACTTGTTCTATACTCATATAGTAAAAATATATACATATTCATAACGTACGTATAAGGAGTATCATTGAAAATATCTATCATTGACATTGGCTCTAACACAATAAAGTTAGTAATCTATGATGTCAAAAAGGATAATTCATTCATAGGTGTTCACCAAGAAAGCAGCAAAGTTAGACTTGGTGATTCATTGGCTTCTTCGGACAGTCTTAATGAACAATCGATCCTCAAGAGTATTGACGTTCTCCTCCTGTATCGCGATATTGCTAGACTTCATTCAGCAAATAAAGTTATTTGTGTAGGTACTAGTGCTGTTAGAGAAGCAAAAAATGGTAAATATTTCATAGATCAAGTTTTTAAAAAGACCGGAATAAGAGTAAGGGTGCTAAATGGACAGGAAGAAGCTTACTATTCCTACCTGGGAGCTTCCATATCCACGTGCATTCCAAATGGGTTGTTCTTTGATCTTGGAGGAGGAAGTCTAGAAATAGTTTACACTGAAGATTTTAAAATAAAGAAGGCACAAGCGTTTCCATTAGGGGCGTTACGACTCACTAGAACATTTGCTAACCAAGACGGTTCTTTTTCAAAGAAAGATTGCGATAATATGACTCAAAAAATAGTGGATACACTTCCCCCTAAAAGGAGCTATGGTATCGGAATAGATACCCTACTTGTAGGAGTTGGTGGAACATTGAGAGCCCTTGGAAGATATGATCAAAAGCGTGCAGGATTTCCATTTGAAAAAATTCATAACTATAGATTGACACTGAGTGCCATTGATTCTCTACGTAGGGATGTAAGCTACCTGAAAACCGGTGAAATTTCCAGTCGAGGGTCCTTTGATTCTACTAGAGTTGAAACAATTGTCGCCGGCATATATGTAATTCAAAGTATTATGACAAATTTGGACTTTGAAGAGGTCGTTATAAGTGGATATGGTATACGTGAAGGAATTCTTGCTTCATTTATTGAGAACCCCAATACACTAGAAAACCATAATATCGAAAGTCTAGAGAAACAGAATCTTAAAGTACTTTCTTATCATTGTAATAAACATGATATCTCACATTTTGGGCTTGATGATATTATGAATTATATGATTTATTATAGATTGTTAAAGGAAAGGGAAGTTGAGATACTATCCTATGCACTTTATACATTATCAAGACTACCAGAGACAAATAAGTACTATGGCCTTTTCTACCGATTATTGGATGAAGACTATCCTAGTCTCACCTATAGAGAACAAGTTATACTTGCATTATCAATAGTGTACTCTAAAAAAATTAGGATTGCACAAGAACTCTTTTACAAGTATAGTCACCTACTAAAACCACAGAATCTAAAGTCTATCCAAAAAATAGCCATACTTCTCTACCTAGCAACAATAATTATAAGGACTGGATCTCAGATTAGGATAAGATTAACAGAAAACCAAAATATGATATTTACCATAATACCTACACAGAAATCATTTCCTACCATTTTACTAAAACAAGTTATCGAAAAAGCCAGTGCAGTCTTTGATATTCCAATACAGTACGATATACCAAACAGGATTAATAGAGAAAAAAATTCAACTAATAAAATTATTTCGATAAAATCTCAGACCTGATATTTATGGCAAACCGCAAGAATAACATTAAAAAAAGCATTCCTATACCAGGTAGGCTTATAGTTGTTGAGGGTATAGACGGATCCGGAAAATCTACTCAGCTTAGATTACTGGAGAAATGGCTCCTTTCAAGGAATGTGCCAGTATTTTTCACAGAATGGAATTCGTCAGAGACGGTGAAACAAATTACAAAAAAGGGAAAGAAAAGTGGAAGTTTAACACCAATTACCTTTTCTCTGTTACATGCCACTGATTTTGCGGACAGATACGAGAGGAACATCCTGCCATTGCTACATGCCGGATATGTAGTTCTTGCTGACAGATACGTTTACACTGCCTATGCTAGAGACATCGTTAGGGGATGCAATCCAGATTGGGTCAAAAAAATATATGAATTTGCAATGAAACCAGAGATTGTATTCTATTTTAGGGTACCCATAGATATAGCAGTAGAAAGAATACTCTCCGGAAGACCCAGGCTAAAGTATTATGAAGCTGGCATGGATTTAAACTTAAGTAATGATCCTTATGAGAGTTACAGGATCTTTCAAAGCAGAATTATTGACCAATACGAATCATTATCATTATCGGAGAACTTTACTGTTGTAGATGGAACGTTAGAGATAGAAGAGTCACAAAAGCTTTTGAGATCAGAAGTTATGAAGCTTTTACCTTTGAATATTACTAAAAATATTACGAGGCCTACAACACTTGAATATCAGATCAATAGAATCACTTAAACGTAAGAAGACTAGAAAAGGACTTTTTTACGGCCAAGCTATTCCATATTTGGAGAATATTGAAATTAAGGGGAGATTCATCGTAATAGAGGGCCCTGACGCATCAGGTCGAAGCACCCAAATTGAATTATTATCATCAACCCTTGAAGCTGACGGTCATGCAGTACTGAACGCTGGGCTTAGACGTTCTGAATTAATAGGACAAGGAATTCTAGAAGCGAAGAGAAATTTTGTGCTAGGCAGAAGGACCATAAGCTTATTTTATGCAGCAGATTTTGCCGATCAATTAGAGAACAAGATCATCCCTGGATTAAGATCAGGTTACATAGTTCTTTCCGATAGGTACATTTATACGCTAATGGCAAGGGAAGCGGTACGCGGGATAGGTAGCTCATGGTCTCATAACCTATATGGTTTTGCTCTGAGGCCAGATATAGTATTTTATCTTGATGTTGACCCAAATGAGCTAGTACATAGAGTTTTCAAAAAGAATTCTTACTTGGATTACTATGAATCAGGGACAGATCTTAGATTATCAGATAATATGCTAGAATCTTTTGTCATGTATCAAAAGCTACTAAGAAAAGAATTTAAGCGAATGCAAAAACGCTATAAAATAATATCAATAGATGGTAATAGATCAATAATTGAAATAAATCAGGATCTTCAAAAAAGGATAGATGATTACCTTCTAAACTTACAGAATTACTAATAACTTGCGATAGGAGCTAGTAGTGGTCTAAAGTTACAACTTTATATTATATTAATATCATTTATGAGTCTTCTTCATAGCAATTACTTTCCGCTATTTGATTGTCCTTTTGAGATTTGTTGCAATCTTCTTCGCTGTTAAAACAGAACTCATTGTCTCCAACTTCATCGTAGCAAAAGCCACGCTCCGAATCTCCCAAAGCTAAATTAGGGACAATGCTTAGCCCAAATAATAGCAAACTTATCATTATAATCAATAAAGATATTCTTATTCTCACCATCAGACAACCTCTATGAATTAATTTATTATGCATTTACAATAGATTTCATATAGTGAATATGTAACTATATGTTACCTAAAGTAAATCGTTTTATTCTGAGATAACAATCAAACAATGTCGAAGTGAAACCTAGACAGCAGACGGGTGTCAGTGTTTTTTGTTACTGCCATACATATCCGCCAGCAATATTTTTTAGCACTTTCTAATGTGAAAGGTAACTATACATTATTAAATGCCGTCTAACTTGTGTATGTCAAAATAGCTTATAATATAAAATTCCATCACTTTGCTGATACAAGAACTTGACAATTTTTCATTGAATTACTAATACGATCTGAATGAAACGGTTACCTTATTTGTATGCTATCAGCTAATTATGGGACACAAATCGCATACAAAATATCTTGTCGTAGGGATAAGAGAAGAAAACATGTAAATTCAAAATCTATTGGTAAAACATTAGTAGCATACTCATACCCCAGTACTATAGATGGGTAATGGTTTATTGTTACCCCAGGGACTATTCTTAATACGTTTGACTTTGTCACTGTCAATAATTTTAAGTCAAAAACGATTGGTCTTGTTCAACATATAAGGGCATTGCCCTCTGAAGTTCTCAATGATAGATCGGTATATGACGAGCTGGCTGAAAATAGGGAAAAACTCTGCGGTATATGGAAAGGCGGGAAAGGCCGATAGCGGTATATGGAAAGGCCGATAGCGGTATAAGCAAAGGCCGATAGCGGTATAAGGAAAGGCCGATAGCGGTATAAGGAAAAGCATCCAATATTTATTGATTTTATGAAATGTGTAATCATACTTGAGTGCAATAAACTGGCTGGCCAACTCTAAAAGTCTATACATAATTAGTTGAACCTTGTATGTCTACACCTCTCCGCAAAAGTCCGACAGTATAATTTTATTGTTGTATGTCTACTTATTCTGCAAGAGTGGCGCGTATAATTTTCGCATTGTGTTACTACTACTTCTCGGCAAAAGTTGACCGTATAATTTTAGCAGAGTCTACGGCTAATTCTCTAGTTGAATAAAAATCTCCGATTAAGACTGCTGGATTAGACGACTAGAAACTGCAGACTTAAGTTAGACTAAAGAACAGTAAATACTCAGCACACTCGAAGACCCTGATTGTCAGAAATTTTGAAAATCAAGCTTATCAAAATCCTGGAAACAGGACCTGATACCTAGATTTAATAAAAGAAATACAGCCACGTATGAAAAATGAATGGATTTATGACTATAACGGTTAATGTGATAGGTTTAGCTCGATAAATTCGTTTCATGGTGTAGTTAATCGCTTTTACAAAAGTATGTATATTATCTCAGATGTTGCGGCTTGAATTGCATTTAACTTTCTCTCCTTCGCATCTTTTTGAATAATCTTGTGAAGTTCAGACGAGATTCGAATAGTTCTGCACAGTCCCTCCTTTTTCGCTCATTCAGCTGTAATACATAGTAACTTCGGGTACTAATAACGACGAACCCAGATCTAGATGAATAATATAGTTGATTTGGAGGTTTGTTTTATGTGGATTCTTAAAATCTAGGAGATAATTTTATTTATTGGAGGAAAATACAAAAACTGACCATCCGAAAGACGATAATCTCAAAAAAGATGAATTAGTCGACACTGATCCCGGGTACTGCAATTTTCTTGAACAAATGAGTAGATCCGAGTATGTCAGAAGGATATTCGGATAGTTTGGCTGGAAATTCAGGATTTGTGTATAGCTGCCCAATGGCAATGCGGTCTGTAAAAATTCTGTATTAAGAAATGTAGCTGATATACTCATTTCCAGATGATATCACAAGTCAAAAATTATATTCACGATGAAAAGGATGACGTCTGATATCTACGATGACTTGAGCAATGCAGGCTGCAGCAATAATAGCCATAAAGAAAACAGGTAACAGAATATTACTTAATGTAGCACCAATAAAGAGAACAACTGCTGCTGTCGCTATGTTGCAAATTGCCTCTGTGTATTTTTCTGACCATTTTAATATAACTAAATTAGCGTTACTCTTTGCAGAAGTTATTTCTATCACACCTATGGCGGACAGACATATAGAAGTTGATACGCACAAAAGCCATGTTTCAGAAGGCGGCAATGCTAAACTTTGATTGCTCAGAACCACATGCTCCACGCCTACACCTAGCGCTGTAAAGCCAATTATCAAAGGAATATGGATGTATAGCCAGGTAACATATACTCCCAATTGCTTATTTTCACGAAGTGCCCTAATTTCTGAGCCATCCAGATTATCAAAATATAGCCACCACAGACTAAATGTCATTCCTAGTCCTAGGGCGGTAGTTACCATGGAAGAGACAGTCCATTGATGAGTAGCAATGCCATCAACAATACCCAAAATTGCTACGCCCAAAACAATAATTGTAAACAATCCAAAACGTTCGGGCAGATGCCTTGTATGGGGAGCAAATTGCATCGAAAACTGTTTAGTGAACAACACTGGGATACCTATGTCAACTGCTAAACCAATAATCCATAGAATGAATCTGAGCGGTGGAGGTACGAATACAGATGCAAGCCATATTGCTGTCGAAATCGAAAATCCAATGGAATAACTTGCTGTTAGCTTGCGCGCTGAAGGTACATGTCTTCCTGCACGAAGATATTCAACTACAAGAATGGCACGACTGGCAGCATATGATAGAGCAAACCAACCTGAATTGCTACCCAAGCCATCAGGAATATTAACCGCCATAAAGGCAAAAACGCCAATCTGTAATAGCATAAGAAACCGATGTACTATATCATCAGTCCCAAATCTTGTTGCATAAAATGTAACACCAATCCACGCCCAGATAACTGGTATGAACAATGCTACAAATTTAAAAAAGCCATTTATAGAAACGTCATGACTAAGATTGATACTCAATTGCAAGACAACTATCGCAACTATAAGGTCGTAAAAACTTTCTAGCCATGTAGTACGACGGTCAGTATAACTTTCCACTTCTTTATATTTATCTAAAGACGTTAATATGATTAATTGCTAGTGTTAAAACAAAATGAAAAGGGATTTTTTTAAATCTAATTGCTTCTTTGTCAACTGTTAAATAAAATATTGGTTACACTTCAGACATGACTTCCATCAAAACAACGAGCTCATTTCATAACCCTAAATACGCAGAAGGTATAGAGGCATGCAACCATTGCACCAATTCATGCGAGTATTGTGGTACTTTATGTTTACGCGAAGTGAATAAGGCACTTCTCGAATGCATAGAGTTGTGCTTCTACTGTGCCGAAGTATGCAGATTTGCTTCAAAACACATGTCGCGTGATAGCAATCGCGTAAAAGAGATTTGTGACTACTGTGCAAAAGTGTGTAAAGATTGCGCTTCAGAATGTGGCAGACATGAAATGGACCATTGCAAACAATGTGCAAAAGTCTGTAATGAGTGTTCAGAAATATGCAAACAAATAGCATCAGAATAGATATTTAGAAACTATAAGTTAAAGTGAGTAATCTGTTTATCAAGTGTGGGTTCCACAAAAAGGATTCTAGCGTTATCGATTTCACTATACTCGCATAATATTGATACTATAATTAGTAAACTAATAAGAAAGTTTACTGAATTTACGACAAAGTGTGAAAGTTAAATTCTCTAAGGTGCCTTTCTTGTTACTAATATATGGTACCCATGTTTAGGAAATGAACCTGCTTACTAGATTGGACCAACCTAAAACGAATCCTACTAGAACGGATTTTCTTTTTTACCGTCCTGGTCCGATGATGGATTTCTCTTCTATATGGACAAAAATTATTGTTCCAGCTCCAAGGCAAATTATGCCATTAACAATCAATCATCTCCTTATAAAACCAATAGTCCGCGATTGAGTTTAGCTATTGATGTGCTATTTCTATCTGACTCAAACCTCTGAATTTCATTTCAATAACATTTAATCTCCTCCATTGCATTTGTTCAGACTTTGTCTGTAAGAAGCGATCATAGGCCTTTTGGGTATAA
>JBKPGB010000194.1:0-4856 GCA_046729135.1 Thermoproteota archaeon
TAAAGGCAAATGAATATTATATCTTTACCCAAGAACTAAATGCCGACGAAGCGAAACTTGGTGTGCCAGTTGCGGTGTATACATTAACAAACATTATAGTCCATAAGGGGGACAATGTAACAATTCATTTCTACAATACTGCAGACGAGGCAAAAGATAGACACACATTCACTATGCAATCACCCTACAAGATGAATCATGATCTGGCGGGTGGGGAGAATGCAACATTTACATTCAAGGCTGATACGGTCGGCGGTTTTACCTATTACTGCACATACGATCTGCCAAGTATGATAGGGCACTTGGAAGTGCTGCCATAGATCTGATTTAATGATTTTTTTTAGGTTCGCCCCTTTAACTGGTTTATACAAATAGAGATCCTCTAAATCAGTATCAGTAGAAAAACTGCAATAATAGCACTTGAGATACTTTTGATTTGCCACTACGTTAATAATCCTAGTTGGGAATTAATAATAATTTTCTATTTTCTATTTTGATTTCATTTTTTTGCTAAACGAATTATTTAACCTCTATTTGCCATCTTCATTTCTGTGAAGAAAAGGACAAGGAGGTAAACCTTATGATGAGCAATGCGCTAAGGCTTTAAAATCTCATCTTACATAATCTTATCTAATCGATCTAACAGAGGAGACTCATCGACTAATGAATCCCCCATCAACTATCAATGTGTGACCTAATACAAAAGATGCTTTGTCAGATAATAACCAAACCACTGCATTTGCAATCTCTTCTGGATCTGCAATGCGTCCTATTGGATGCATTGATCTAAGCGTTTCTACAAACTGCTTGTTGTCTTCAGCAGCTTGTTTAAGCATATCAGTTTCAACTCCACCTGGAGCAACAGCGTTTATTCTGATTCCAGATTTGGCATATTCTAGCGCAGCTGATTTGGTCAGCCCAAGCACAGCATGTTTGCTTGCGATATAAATTGGCATCTGTGGAAATCCTATCACGCCGGCTCCGGAAGACATGTTTACTATAGCTCCTCCTCCTGTTCTGATCATCTGCGGAATCTCATATTTCATAGACAACCAAAACCCTTTGACATTTACGTTCATGATCTGATCAAAAACATTTGATGTCTGTTCTACTAATGGTGTCATAGGTTCTCCTATACCAGCATTATTAAATGCATAATCAAGCCTATCGTACGTCTTGACGGTCTTCTCTACGAGTGCTCTGACATCATCTTCGTTTGCAACATCGGTCTTCACAAAGACCCCGTCACTTCCAGCTTCTTTGACTAGCTGCACGGTTTCCTCTCCTTCTTTGGTACGGCGAGCGGCTATCGAAACATTAACTCCTTCTTTCGCAAGGGCAACTGCAGTTGCCCTTCCAATGCCAGAACTTCCACCTGTTATGATCGCAACTTTTTGATTTGTCATTTTTGTATATCGAATATTTGTTCTCACATTATTTATTACTGTCGATACTATGTTCTAAATAATAATAGATAGCAGATTCATAGCAGATTCATAATATTGCTGCTAATCAGCAGTAGGATAGTCCCTATTTGAGACTGAAATAGACGAATCTGGAAATTTTATTGAAAAACTTTGGGAATGGAAAACAAAATATAAAATAATTTAATGGCGACTAGCGGGACCAAATGTGGAATTCAGGGAAAAGTCTCGCCGGTCCAGAACAGTTGCGTCAACCGGTGGGCACGCATAACACTTGGAGGCCGTACCCCACCAGTAGAGTTTTACACTTGCTAAAGTATTGACAACAAATTATAAAATAATTTACCTCAAAACCCCTAGGATAATCAGTGAAGAAATTTAGATATTCTTAGCGTTACCTTCAATGGATATAGATATTTTTAAAATAACGTAGCAAAAAAACAAATACTTTTATACGAACCAACCTACAAAGAAGTTTATAATTAACAACTGATGGGAGGAGTTAATTTGATTGAATGAACAAGACACAACCAATTTCCCACCAGTTGTGTGTTAGGCGTTATACTTTTCTTGTACTACGAACTATAAAACCTCTTGGGTAGAAAGTTTTAGTAGAAAGATATAAGAATTTGTGAGTAATACAGTTATTTTCTGTTAGAACTCTAAACTGTTTCATCAAATATCTTTGTTCTCTTAATCCACGTCTTTCCCTATCCAATTCCAATTAGTTCCCAACCATGAGATAATTTAATTTCGACCGGTGGGACTGGAAGTGCAAGCGAATAGCAAGCTTAGTGAATCCCACCGGCTATGAACCGTAATCAAATTCATGCTACTAAATATAAGAACCTGCCTTAGCTAAGTTATCTATGAAAATACTAGTCTATTTTTCATCAATGCAAACTTGATATAATATCCAGTCTAGAATCCTTAGTTCACTATGCAATTTGTCGGCCTCAATTATGGAATAGGTCTAATTTATTTTTAATATAATTTCATTCATTCTATTTTCAATAAGGGCACAAATATAGATATTAGGATCCTTCATATTTTCTAGAACCCAGTTTATCAATTCAATCCTCTTTTGAAAATCTCGCTTGTATGTAGACTCCTCCAGTTCGTAGATCAAGCGATCTCTTAGATTCGTTTATTTCCTTTTGTAATATTTGTTCTACAGTCATAGTCTATGAATCCTAATTAGGCTAAATGAGATATAATATACAATGCCACTTAAAGAAGGGACTGCTGGAAAAATTATTTCATTTGTCATTTTGCTTGCTTTTCTCCATCCTTTACCTGATCTGATACTACCTCGTCTAATTTTACCCGATTCAGCATTCTTGTTAAAACATCGTTGAAACTTTCACCTATTCTGCCTTGCATTGAAGCTAAAGGAGATTTTAGATGAAAGAATATATTACCAAAAATTGGTTTCACAACTCCCATTATATGGATGGGATAAATCATGAAAACTTAAATGTTAGAATCCAGTAACAATTTTTTCAATGATGATTGGTAAAAAACGGGAAGATGGTAGGTATTATCTCAGAGGCTACGTCGATACGTCTCCTATTCAAAAAAATGTATATATTGATTTTATGATTGATACAAGTCAACCGTACACGACAATTACTATGCCTGATGCTGAAAGAAATAACATCAAGTTTGAACAGTTGGAAGTACAAAAGCAAAGATTTCAGTCAAGATACCATACTATAGATGCATTTCTGTACTCTAATTGTAAAATTCATATTCCAAATCAAAGAGGTAGACCTAATTATTTAGTAAAACTGGGCAAAGTTTACATACCATTCGAAAACATATCTGCAGGTGGATCAGAAGCCAATGTTAGTAGGTTAGGTCTTGATTTTCTTGAGAGATTCAAATTTTATTTTATGGATGGAGGGATAGTCATAAGTAAAAAACAAGGAAGAAATTAGCCTATCTATTCATACTTGAATCCCTCTATTTTCTCAGCAGATTGACTTTTGCAAACTGGACAATTATTTCTCTGGTTTTTAGCCTTTATGGTAAAAATACATCCACATTCGACACATGCAAATATCCATTTTTGAGGAATAGGAGCCAATAGATTCTTGATGGTATGCAAGTATTTAAATTTGTGAATGTCCGCAATATGATTTACTTTTATGATTCGACTACAAAATAAAATTTCGTACCTAAAACTGAGAACTATCTAAAAAAAGAGTAGGAATTTCAAATACTCTTCAGTCTACTTTACTTCCTTACTTCTAACAGTCTTTCTATTGTACCAAATATTGGTGTATTACCAAAGTGGTTTTGTATCTTGGTCGGATCTACCCATACACTTACAGCATTGTTATCCATCGCTTTTATGCTGATTGGGACGCCAGTTACTGGTCCTTGTTTCATAGTTATAGTAGCAGTTCCATTAAATACTATTGTATAGTTATCTGGCATTGACATCTTTGTAAGTTTAAAGTCATAGATCCTGTGATCATGCATAGCAGATCCGTTTGTCATTACCATATTGAATTTGGCATTCAATGTTGCATTTGGAAGACTACCTGTTGCGGCTCCATCTTGTGTTTTATTATTCATTGATAGACTGGCTTTGTAAACACCTGAAACTATCCATGTGGGTTTACCATTTTTATCATTTTGTAAACTTGCAATGGTTCCAAAGGCATACGATCCCGGCTTCAACATCATTTTGTCATGGTCAGAATATCCTTCTTTTTCTTGCGAATCTGGATATGCCATAGCACTGTTTTGTATCGCTCCTGATACAAGTATGGTTGCCGATATAATGACTAACATTGAGAGTAGTTTTGATTGCATCATTGCAATTCCTAAGCTTAACTTCATTTTAAAGATATCATGTCAAAACTTAAACATAACATTGAGTAACCTCGTGATAAAGTATGTCTATACAACATTGGTGTGTTGATTGTAATTGCGACAACCAAGAAGAAATATCTCCGGAAGTATCATTATGGCAATAATAATTAAAACGGCGCTGGTGGCTTCACTTTCCCTAATTCTTCTCACTGCCTCAACGACTCCAATGATGAAACCAATTGATGTGTTCGCGGAAGCAGATGGTTCTGTTCATCCTGCTGCTGCTCAGGTCTATATCTCAGATGATAATAGCGACAACGATCATGACGGCGCCGCTGCGGCTGACTCGACAACAGTCAACAACAATGAAGAGGAGGAAACAGACTGGGATGATATTGAATATCTTAGTGATGCAAACAATAACACGATGGTGAATTACAAAAACCTCTATGATCTGAATATAGGTAAAGTCTATAATCCTAACTTTGTCGACAATGCTGACTGGTTCCTTGACAGCAGCAACTATGAAGACCATGTAGATTACTATCTGATACCGTACAACTACAATTGGTACTTTTACTCTGACATATCTGCCCCTTGGTATGGCTG
>JBKPGB010000195.1:0-15157 GCA_046729135.1 Thermoproteota archaeon
CACAGGTTCAAAACCCATGAACCTAAACATCCCTGCATCAGAGGGCATTATCACAAGTGATCAGTTCTTAGAGTTGGGATGCGATAACTTACCTGATAGAATTGTATTTATTGGGGGTGGGTATATTTCATTTGAATTCGCTCATATCGCAGCACGCAGTGGGTCAAATGTTACAATTTTACATCGTGGTAAACAACCCCTTGAGCACTTCGATCCCGACCTTGTCAATAGGTTGGTACAAAGAAGTAGGGACATTGGAATTGATGTTAGGTTGGAGGCAGTAGTCAAGAGCGTTGAGAAATCGTTATCAACAACAACGACCTCCAATCTCAATGATAGAAACAAACTCGTTGTGCATTATTCTTCATCTGATTCTTCTAAAAAAAATAATCGTAATAATCATGAAACGGGATTATTAAAGATAGAAGCTGATTTGGTAGTTCATGGAGCCGGCAGGCAGCCAAATTTTGAAGGACTAGATTTAATGAACGCTGGCAGTATAGAATATACCCACAGGGGAGTAAAGGTAAATGAATATCTCCAAAGTGTTTCAAACGAAGCTGTCTACGCAGCAGGTGATGCAGCAGCAAGTAGGGGCTTACCATTAACTCCCGTGGCAAGCTATGATGGAGCTATTGCAGCGAATAATATAATCAAAGGTAATACCATGAAGACCAACTATGCTGGTTTACCTAGTGTTGTATTCACCATCCCGCCTCTTGCTTCTGTGGGTATGCAGGAAAAAGAAGCAAAAGACCAGGGGCTACGATTCAAAATTAATCATAAAGATATGTCTGGATGGGCGTCATCCAGGCGAGTAGGTGAAACATGCGCAGCATTTAAGGTGTTAATTGAGGAAGATACAAATAGAATACTAGGAGCACATATTCTTGGTCCTCATGCCGAAGAAGTGATTAACATATTTTCACTTGCCATTAGATTAGGACTCACATCAAAGGATCTTAATGATCCAATACTTTACACTTATCCAACTAACTCTTCCGATATCCTATATATGCTATAGTGAACTTGCTACTGAATTCATTATCTGAGGGATGGAATAATTATCGGCACTTTAGGCTAACAACAATATCGTTTGTAATGACGATAAATCAAGTACCAATCATATGTTATTTTGTTCTCGTTAATGATATCATCTTATTACCATGACAAGACAATGTGCATAGGTAAATGTGCATAGGTAATCTTATCTTCATAGAATCTAAATTGGCGGACCTCCTTTGCTGAAAAAACATCAGCATTCTTTAATTGATTAAACTATGTGTTACTCAAGTAAAGACAAGTGATCTATATTCCCCTGCGGGTGTCTCACGAGGGAATTTTTCTATTTTCCATCCAAACAGTTCACTATAGAATTTCTTTGACCTTTCGATATCATCTGCTGGTATTTCAAAATGAACTATTTTGGCATGTTATCTAGCTCCCGAAATGGTTGAATCTGCCCTCTACACCTGATCCTGGCGTAATAATTTCCATGAACTTTTTACCAAGCTCCATTGCAGATTTATCATTCTGCATCTTTTCGCTTACCTCATCGTGATGTCTACTGTCTTGATAGAACTGTAGCTCCAACCAAACTTCTTCATCCTCTCTTGCAGTAACAGTTTTGGCTACGTTGGTAAAGCCCATCTCAGCTTCTTTATCCTTAGTGTTGCTTAGCTGGAATATTTCTTGACGTACTCCGACTTTGCTAAACAAATCCTTAGCTAGTTTGTTAAACTGAACCATAGTATCATGGTTGTTTTTTGGGATTCTCCACATAAACAATCGAATGAGATTTCCAATTTCATTTTCCATTATTCAAAACCACCTATTGCTATTATTAGATAAAGAAAGATAACTATATAAAATAGTAGGTAACGATCCAGTTATCACATGAACCAATCGTAATTTGAAAGACGAGGAAATAGCCTTATACATGCAAAAATGCAATCCGATCAGCATCCACTTCCGTTTGCTAGAAGAACGTTATCTTTTCATCCATTTCAATGAGCATTTTACAAAAGACAACTACTTGTTGTTCAACGTTCTAACGATCAATGCCACACCTAGCAAAATAACAACTGTTGCGATAATTGTTAGATAGGTTACAGATTCGTCAAGAATAGCCCACCCCAAAAAGACGGCCACAATAGGTGCTATATAGGCAAAGGTATTAGCTATTGGTGGTGTACTCACTTTAAGTAACCAATAAAATTCAGCAAATGGTATGATGGTACCGATAAAAATTAAAAATAGGTAGGATATTAGCAAGTCTAAGTCTATATCAAAATAAGAAGGTATCCGATTAAATTCTCCAATTAGAAAACTTGGAATTAATAGTAACGATCCGCCTACTAATGTAACCATTCCTGCAGATAATAAAAAATTTTGTGGCAAGAAAGATTTTCCGGAATAGATAGACCCTAGTGCCCAAAGCATTGAACTCAATAGCAAAGACGTGACTCCTATTAGACTCAATCCCTGACCTCCAATGGATGGTCCAACAAGGATTATCATACCACCAAAACCTAGGGCAAGACCTATCCTTGCTGAATTTGTTATTTTACTGTGAAACATGAAGAACATAATTAATACTACCCATAATGGAATTGTTGAATTCAATAAAGCAGCAATACCTGCAGAAAGATATTGTGTTCCCCACGCTATCAATCCGTGTCCGCCAACTATCAGGATTGCACCAACAACCAAAGCATTTCTCCAAAGCTTGATTTCTTTAATCTCTCGATTTTTTCTATCAAAAACATAAGAAACTAGTATCAAAATTCCACCTGTAATCATAAACCTAACGCTGAATGCAACTAAAGGTGGTATAGAATCAAGAACAAATTTGATGGCAATGAAACTTGAGCCAACAGTTAAAGATAAGGTAATAATTACTACCCAGAGCCTTAACTGGTTCATATGGATATAGGATGATTAAGGATGATATAGGGATATCCTACTCTTATTCTCTGATTAGGTATCGGAATATTGTATAATGTTTTAGAAAGTTCAATTATTTTTTGTATGAAGGATTAAAAACTGGTTCCTCCCACGATCCCCTCTCTTTGAGATGGAAAACCTGAGCTGTATGTCAAAATTTAGACCCTGAGCAAGCCATGGAACGCCCTAACGCCATAGAAAGAGGGTGCACTGTTATGATACACAAAGACACTTCCGTAGCGACGATCTGCAAAGAGGGCGCAGCCGAGCTTTCTAATATCAGAAGGTGTTTTCAACCAGCTCGACGTCTTCGTATCGAAAGTTCCAAGTTTCTGCAATTTAGTAGCGTTGAAAAGAGAATAATGAATTTAATAACCTTCACCAGTTTATATACAATTTAATTCGTCAGTACTTCAGACGGATCATTTTTGGCCTTGGCAGATAACATTACAGTTTTATTTCTTATTAACGAAACTCCCCTTGGGGAGCAATTTTTTTTATATCAACAGCACCATAAATAAACAATGAATAAAATTGAAAATAACGCACATTATATAAAATTTATGATAACTAGCTTACTAAAGAAGATTCATGGAGCGTTATTGTAATTGGAAAAGAAATCCACAGGTATATTTGAAAGAGATGGTCCTTTATATGATCATGTTCCACAAGCCTCCTGATTACATTGTTGCATTGATAATTAGTGTAGCTGGCATTTCTCTAGTTGTACTTAGTTTGGCTCCTCTTCAGATAACAATAGCGCAACAAACACATCTTAACCAGACATTTTCTGATCTTAAACAGCATCCCTTTTTGCAAGATATATCTTTTGATATAAATAATGTTACCTTTTCACATCACATGGCTTCAGTCAATGGGATTCAGCTTCATTACGTCATTGGAGGTCAGGGAGAACCAATTGTGTTATTGCACGGCTGGCCACAAACCTGGTATGAATGGCGACATGTTATGCCAGCCTTGGCTAAAAACCATACTGTCATCGTACCGGACCTAAGAGGCCTTGGAGATTCTTCAAAGCCAGTATCAGGTTATGACACTAAAACTACGGCAGACGATATTTACCAACTAGTATCCCAACTAGGTTTTAAGAATATATTCCTAGTCGGACATGATTTTGGTGTAGAAGTAGCTTACGCTTATGCCGCAGCTCATCCTAATGAAGTTAAACGCTTGGTCGTCCTTGATGTTCCTGTTGTCGGTGTAGTTCCCGGTGAAAATGTAACAGGTTTATGGTGGCTTCAATTTCATCTAGTGAGGGACATCCCAGAAATGCTAGTTGAAGGGCATGAGAGGGAGTATCTTACTTGGTTCTATAGGCACACTTGCAACCCTGAGGCAATCACGAAAGATGACATTGACGTATACGTCAGTCATTATGCTGCTCCAGGTGGAATGCGAGCTGGCTTTGAATACTACAGGGCTGTCCCTGAAGATGTAAAGCTAAATCAAGAATATTCTAAGGTTAAACTTCCGATGCCAGTTTTAGCGTTGGGTGGAGAATGTAGCTTTGGAAATGCGGCGTTAGAATCAATGCGCATGGTCGCTAGCGACGTACGTGGTGGCATAGTTCCTGACTCTGGACATTGGATAGCAGAAGAAAGACCAGCTTTTCTAGTAGATCAGCTCTTTAAATTCTTTGGAAACGCTACAAGTAATAGCAAATGAGGTTCAAAAAAATCAATATTGGGAATCTTGTATTTCTAGTATCGTTCTTAATTTTGGTAATGTTAAGTCTTACACTGATTGTTTTAAATAATCGTGTGACGGCCAGTGAAATAATTGAGGAAAAAGGGAATATGAGTGCACCTAAAATCCATACTCACATGTCTGGAGAAAAAGGTATTTTCGCAAACGCCTACCTAATTGAATCTCAAAATGGTGTAGTTGTAATAGATTCAACACTTACAGAAACCGAAAGCAAGGCTCTCAGATCCGAAGTAGTTTCGATAAATAAACCCCTACTCGCTATAATCTTAACTCATCCTCATCCTGATCACGTTGCCGGTATAACAAATCTGGTAACGTCACCAAAAGTTCCTATCATTTCACTAGAATCAGTAGCGAGAATTATGAATGCCACAGAAGTAGCAAAGCGAATTCAGTGGACCCCAGTTTATGGAAAAGAGTGGATTAGTAAATGGACTTATCCAAATCAATATGTCAAGGATCTAGATACAGTAACATTTGATGGAGTAACATACAAAGTTTACGATTTTGGTCCTGGTGGAGATTCGAATGCAAACTCAGTATGGGTTGTGGTAAATGGACCTAGCGTAGCGTTTGTTGGCGATTTAGTCTTTAACGGATACCATCCTTATATTGCAGATGATCACATCTCTGACTGGTTAAAGAACCTTGAAAAGGCCCGACATCTACTCACGAATGTAAGCACAATATACCCAGGGCATGGATCATCTGGTTCAATAGACTTGCTCGATACACAAAAGAAGTATTTGATAGCATATTCTGACGCAGTAAGAGAGCTCTCTAATGGCAAATCGATTCTGACAGATGAAGCAAAAAAAGAACTGACACAAAGAATGGAAAAGTTCCTTCCTGGTGCAGGTTTATCATTCCTCATACCACTTAGCGCAGACCCCGTTGCCGCTGAATTGTCAGCAAAGAAATGAGAAATGAGCTGCAGGCTTACGCGTCACTTTGATTACAAAGGATTTCTTAATTTTTATTCTTCAAATCTTCCACACTCGCTACTGGGGGCAAACTTCAGCTTGAGGATGGGGAAAGATGCATGACCGACACAATTTTAGTTACCGGTTCCACCGGTAATGTTGGAAGTCAGGTAGTAAAACAACTATCTGCCGTAACAACAAAGTCAAGGGTTCGCGCGGCTGTAACATCAAAAGACAGAGCCGGCGAACTAAAAGATACTAATGCTGAATTAGTAGAAATGAACTTTAACAATCCCGAGACTGTCAGGGCTGCGTTACAAGATGTTCAAAAGGTCTTCTTGCTAACACCCTTAGTTTCTAATATGGAAGAGATCTCAGCTGAATTAATAGAACAAGCAAAGAAGGCAAAAGTAAGACATATCGTAAAGCAATCTGCGTTTGGGGCAGACAGAGAGCCAGGAATAACGATGAATAAAATGCATAGACATGTTGAAAAAGTTATAGAGTCTTCTGAGATAAATTATACTTTTCTTAGGCCAATGTCGTTCATGCAAAATTACCTTGGTTTTAGCAACTCTATCAAAACTCAAGGAGCGTTCTACGTCCCACTTGGTGATAGTAAAACTAGTTTTGTCGATACACGGGACATTGCTGCAGTAGGAGTAACGGCGCTTACAAATAATGGATACGAGAACAAAGCATATGATATCACTGGACCTGCTGCTGTATCAAATTACGAAATAGCTGATATCCTTTCAATAGAAACCGGTAGAAAGATAGCCTATGTAGATATTTCAGACGGGGATGCTCGTAGAGGAATGAAAGACTTGGGAATGGATGAATGGATGGTTGAAGTCTTGATGGAGTTATACGGTTTTCAAAAAGCTGGCTATGCGTCAATGGTTACACCTAACGTAGAAGAAGTTACTGGAAGAAAAAGTACCTTCACCCAGTTTGTTCGTGATAATATTGAAGCATTTGTCAAATGAATCTACCGAAAATTGAAACGGTGAGTACAAGGAGTTGTACTTTAGTAAGAGTCGAGAGAGATTGATAATTCGATTCTCTCTAATGAAGAAAATTATGATATTTAATACGAAGCGATCTTCGGACACCCAGTTTGGTCAAAAATACAATTCTTATCAGTGCTATTTTCACGAATCATCCTGAAACTCTATTTCAAAACCTCTGTTCCCTTCAACATAACAGCATATCTTTCATGATCGTTCACTGGAATAGTTTCAATAGTATCACTGGCACAAACAGGACATCTGTTAAATCCAGCTGATCCCTCTTAACAATGATGCTGACCATCGACAGTTAAGACATCTAACCAGATCTCTATTTTCGTCTCTATCCAATCCTATATCGTCATAAGGTTACTTATTTTGAGATAAATTAGGACTGTCCGAAGTAATCACATTGTACGTAATAGTGTATATAGAGCAGCCTTCTTGCATATAGATTAACTTAAGGGGAGGGTTACTAATAAGAAAGCACCCTTCCTTATAGTATAACATGACTTTATCACGTATTTATACATCTGTGGATATGACAACATTCAATATTATTGTGGCTGCTAACAGGACTAGGACAGTTATGTGATGCATTTTATTTTATTTACTTTGTCACTAATATTAAAAGTCCAACTATCAAGGGCTAGCTGCCTCTAGATGCTTTAGTCCAACTTTATCGAAAATATACGTCTATCCCGTTGGGGCGTAAATTTAGTGGAGAAAAACTCCCGTCTACACATGAAATCTGATAACTACTGAGCCCTTGGTAACATCATACGTGGGGAATATTCCTATCGTATTTTTCATGCCAGTTTCTATCCATTTCCCAAGAAATTGTGACCACTTCATTCCTAGATCATGGATCAACGAAACTGTATAATCTGTGCCATTGATTTCCAATTCATATTCAGCAAAATATGCATACCGACATACTAGAGATATGTAAGCTAAATAATTCTCTAAGTTTAATCTCTTAAACCAGAATAGGATGAACTGTTTAGGGACTTCCTCACCGATATCTTTTGCGACGCTGATTATTTCCTCACCATCAAGCATATTGATTATTTGCCCAAAGGCCTCTCTCTTCAGACTAATTATCCCAAATCTTTCATTAAATCTGTCCCATTCACTGTAACGGGTCATTATAGTAGAGATAAGGGCGTTTACACTAAGCCTTCTCTCCTTCGCATCTTTTTGAATAATCTTGTCAAGTTCAGACGAAATTCGAATAGTTCTGAGAACAGTACGTCCTTTTTGGCTCATTTAGCTGTATTACATAGTACTACAATATAAGTAATACAACTAGAGTGAATTCGCAAGGGTGTAGACGTCCAGGATATAATCTCGTTAAAACAATTGACATTATGGATGATGGAAGTCTTTGGAGGCTTCAAAAGAGAAGAATAGTAAGTATACTAGCATTTCTGTTTCTAGTACTGGTACCTATAAATGTAATGGGTCCAAATCTAAATGGGGCATCCGGACAGACTGGCGCTAGTTCCAACAATATAGTTCAAAAGGCAGCCGAAGCTTTAGGCGGAACAAATGCCATTCAAGGAGTTAGGAGTATTTCAGTTATAGCTGATGGAGAACGGTACGAACCAGGGCAAAAATTTTCGCAAGATGAATATCCCAAGTACGTATCGAGTTACCATTATAATTTAACTCAAGATCTTGTTAGCAATAAAATGAGAAATGAATGGCAGCGACTGGCTGTATATCCCTATCCCCAGGTTTTGAAATATACCGTTATTATCAACAATAACAGCGGCTTTACATATGGTAAAGATGGGTATTTTTCACCTTCTCAAGCTCCATTGCGGTCATCAGCAGTAAGTGCTTGGGAAAAAGACCAGTTGATTAGTTCACCATTACTTTTAATTCGTTTTGCGCTGTCGCATCCAGAATCCATTGTTACACAGCCAGATGAAAAATACAATGACAAGTCTTACCATATTATTCAACTGAATTTAAAAAACCATACAGAACCAATTAGGATTCTGTTAGATGAGGTTACCTTCTTACTGACTAAAGTTGTTACTCTTGAAGATGACCCCATTCATGGTGATACGCAAGTTCAGGTCCTTTTTAATGACTGGAGGAAAGTTAACGGAGTGTATTTCCCCTTTTCAGTTATCCACTTTCTTCACGGGGAAGTAATAGAAGAAAAACGTGCTTATGTCAATACAAACTTAAAATCATTTATGCAACCTCCTCTGCTTCCAAAAAATGAAACATATTCTAGTAATCCAGATGAACATTCACTCGGCTGGCAATCCTCCCAATGGTTTCTTAGAATGCACGCATTCGGAATTCCTCATTATAATAGGCATCTGCCTGTAAACTTTACAGAGATGGAACCAGGAGTCTATCATGTGACTGGTTCTACCCATAATAGTTTAGTTATTGAAATGAATCATTACATAGTTGTGGTTGAGGCTCCTCTTTATGAAGAGCGCTCCAAAGCTGTAATTCAAGAAATTAACAATCGATGGCCTGACAAACCGATACGATATGTAATAAGCACACATACCCATGATGATCACATTGGAGGATTACGTACATATGCAGCACAAGGTGCGATAATAGTTACGTCCAACCATAGCAAGGCTGTTGTGAATGAAATTCTTAGGGCTCCTCATATGATAAGACCAGATGAACTACAATTGAACAAAAACAAAGTGAATGTGCAACTAGTCTCTGAGAACAAGACAATAAGTGATAACAACAGAAGTATAGAAATTCTCCCTGTCAAGAACTCTCATTCCAATGATATGTTATCTGTCTACCTACCAAAAGAAAAGATCCTATTAGATAGTGATTTATATAGTCCGCGGAGCGTTCCTCCAGCATTCAAAATATATAGCAAAGAATTACTTGATTTTATTACTCAAAGTGGGATAGATGTTAAGACTATTGCAGGTACACATGGTACATTTGGACCATTCTCCGATCTCCAAAAGCTGGTGCACCAAAATATGAGTAATACAGCAAACGGAGGAGTTGGCAATAAGCCATAGGTGAAAGGTTGATTATGAAAACTATGAAATATTCGGTACCAGTAATCCTGTCAATTCTTCTAGCAAGTTCAGCGATAATTACAATACTTGTTGTACCCTATTCTAATATCAATGTCAAAGCACAAGTCAACCAACCTCATAAAGTTCTAATTGTTGTAACTAGTCATGGAATTCTAGGTAATACCAGTCTTCCCACAGGTCTTTGGCTACCGGAGATGACTCATCCATATTACGCACTAAAGAACGCTGGCTTGGATATAGTAGTAGCAAGTCCCAAAGGCGGCAATACCCCAATAGATCCATATAGCATCCCATCAAATCCTTTCGGTACCAATAGAGATGATCCAATAACTCAAAAGTTTCTTGGGACGCAAAGTGATCTAGAAAAAATCAATAATACAGTACCTATATCAGATATAGATCCTATGGAGTTTTCTGCGGTAGTTTTTCCAGGAGGTAACGGCGCTACGTATGACTTTCCTTCAGATAGGAATGTTAACCGGGTGGCCGCCGCCATATATGAACAAGGAGGAATCGTAGGAGCAGTCTGCCATGGTCCCGCAGCTCTTCTGAATGCAACCCTGTCTAATGGCACGCATCTTATTAAAGGAGCGAAGGTGACTGGTTTTTCAAACGAAGAGGAGGCTATCACAGAAATATTGGTAGGCAAAAAAAATGTGATACCCTTTTTCCTAGAGAATGAACTACCAAAACGAGGGGCTACCTATGAAAAAACGTATGTGCATGAACCATTAGTCGTTGTAAGTGGTGAAGGAGGACGACTAATTACAGGACAGAATCCTGAATCGGCTACAAACGTAGGAGAGAAGATCGTAGAGGTGCTAAACCACAATATACCTTAAATTAAATTCATACATATAGATGGTATCATGATTGTAGAATACATCCGCTACAAGGTCGAAAATGATAAAGAGAAAGGTGAGTTTGAAGATGCATATAAGAAAGCAGAAGAATCGTTAAGGTCTTCACCCCATTGTCTTAGATATGAGCTATCACAATGCATCGAGAAGCCAGAAAGCTACATCCTTAGAATTGAATGGGATTCACTTGATGGTCACATGAAGGGATTTCGCACAAGTCCGGAGTTCCAAACTTTCTTTGCAGCAGTTCGTCCTTTCTTTAATCAGATAGAAGAGATGAATCACTATGAAGTAACTGAAATAAAATATCAGAAGAGTTAATTGATTACTCAGTTAACCAATGCAATTTTAGTGTCAAAATGGATAGATTATATCTTGATCCTGGAAAAAGAACGGTTTCCAAATTTTCTGGCCATAACAAAATTATGAATATGTATTCCGAATCATAATTAGCTGTCAAAGCCAACAATAGAACTTCTTAAGGGATTAAGGTCCAAAATTTACACATCATCATTTAAGCAGTGAATCCATCTTTATTATTTGGAAAAAGTTCTGGTTTTAGGTTGAATTTCTGTATTTCTGTTCCCATAGCACCATCGAAAAGCACTATGCGTCCTTCAATTTCTTCAAGAAAGCACATTGCCATATTAATTCGATTTACCTAACTTTATCAATTTTATCTACATATATTGTTGTCAAAATTCCAAGCACCGCTCCAAACGCGATGTGGCGTACGATGGTCATTAGAGCAACAAGCGGAGAGATGACCATGCCCGCTATCCCTGCTCCCATGGCGGGAAAAAGGCCGAAAAAGATCGGTCCCACAGCTATCATTACGGCGTATATAATTCCATAAAACCACTTGTATTGTTTAGTTACTCTCTTTGATATCGGAACAAATAGAAAGATGAAGAACATAGCTAGGCCAATGCCATTCGCAAAGTGAAAGATATTTCCTAGACATCTGTAGGTCCATCCTGTCCCACAAGTAGTGATCCGAGAAGCCTTGTCAAATTAAGTGGAATTCCAGTGGTAGCGACATCGATGTACATTACCGTATTGAATGCGACAGTACCAACCAATCCTGCCACTATTGCTACAATAAATCTTGATACCGTTTTCTGCTCGGTTCTCTGTTGGATATCATTTTTCATTGATATTATTCGCATGTCTACAATATATCTTTGGTGTATACGAAATTGCACATAATGGAATCTATATAAATACGTAATGCTATTTCATCAGGTGATGGAATATAGAATTGACAGTATCGATATTCAAATCATGAGAATGCTTACGAAGGATTGTAGAGCGTCTTATCGGAAAATCGCATTGTCTCTTGGCATTACCATAAACACTGTAAAGAGACGAGTGAGGAACCTTGTTTCAAGGAAAATCATTGAAGAATTTTTGGTCAGAGTCAAACTGGGACCATTTGGATACCCTTATGTTTATAATTTGATACTCAAACATCGAGGCAATATCGAAAATATAAGACGATACCTTCAGAATCTCGGCTACGTTTTCATGTATAGTAATTGCGTAAGTGGTGTCTCCCGCTTTGCCGTGGCCACCAAAAATAACATGAACGAAGAGTTAATGTCTCTGCCTGAAAAGATAGAATCCGTTCAAGTAATTGATATCTTTAGTGGTAGCTGGGGTTCTAACTTCTTTTTCAACACAAACGATTTGAAAATATTGAAATGCCTTTTAGCCAAACCAAGAATGAAGGTTAAAGAAATTGCAAGAGCGATTCATGTCTCACAGAAAACGATTTCAAGACGCATTGATGCCATGATATCAAATCACGTAATTGATTTTACTATTATTGTCAATCCAAAGGAAATGAAAGGTTATGTCAATGCAGGTATTTTCATTCATGTTGAGAAACAATATCGCAATGAAGTTGCCAAAAAGATCTACGAAGAAATCAAGAATCTACTTGTATTGGGACCGCCATATGAAGACATAAACACGATTGGTCTTAACCTATACGTGCAGAATATGTGGGAAATTGAGAGGATCCAAAGAAAAGCGGAATCGCTAACCGGCTTCAAGAATGTATCAACAATTCTCCCATTACACAGGCAATACTTCCACGACTTGTTACTGGAGGAGATTGAGAGGAGAATCGCTGTAAATGCTAAATTATAAGATTCAATTCGTCTTGAATTTTCGTCATTTTGATCTTGAGTATGATCCAGTCTTTGCATCTTATTGTACCATTAATTATGAGCAATTATGAGCCATTCTAGGGTCTAATTAAATGACTGCAACCGGCTTGACATTTATATTATCTGCAATTCAATTGCAGTCACTGCAGCGACTGCGGTGAACTGAACTGAAAACCCCATACAACTGCCCCTATTGTAATCATAGGTCAACACGAAGGTGGAATTTAAGCGTTCATATGGATAGAAAACATAAAGGCGATTTCAATCCTTTTCACATGCTGAATCCTTATCATATGCCGAAAAAAATAACTTTCTACGACGCCACGACAACTTTAAAAAACAATTCAAATTCACTTTTGCCAGACTTTGACTCAAAGGGTCCCATCCAACCGTCTATTCAGCTTCAAAATTTGTTGCAGCAAATAAAAGGATTGAGTCGCTTCGAATTAGTGTTTTTACTGAAGTTTGTTTACAACCAATTAACCAGATGAGACCAAAAGTATTCAGACTATTTGGAGTAAAAAATTCAAAATTGTTGATTGGTGCTTCTATAATTGATGCAGGAACATTATAATAATCGCCTTTAAATTTAACTACATCATCTATCCATATTTTTTTCAATACTTGAATGATTCATCTGCTCTTTTGCCTCTATTGTTGAATGGCATAAGAAACTTGATATTCATCCCTTGACCATCCGATACCTAAGCCCAGCTACAACTCTGCCTTTAGGATAGTACATCAAGTGCAGCAAGCCTTTTTGCAAATATTACGGGATTATGAAACATCATATCAATTATGGATTTAATGGCCACAAGAGTCTTTCACCAACGCACAGAGAATCAATACCTTCGGTCTCTGCAATCTTCCAGTCTGGAGTACATTTTCTCTTGTGGCTGGTCGGCCTAATTGTCGTGAGATATTGCCTATTTTCAAGATAATCACAATCTCAATTTCATTATGATATAGAAACTTCGTAGGCACTTGGATCGAGCCAGCTACGAAATGTCTTGCCATATTCATCATGTCGACGGACCCAGAACTGAGGGAAGTCGTGACCATCCTCATCCCGACCCTTGGGAACTAGGTCAAGATAATGATAGGCTGCATTAAGCATATCTATGCCACGTGCATATGTTGAATAGGTGTGGAACAAGCGACCTCCGGAGTCTTTGATAAATACGCTGACCCCTTGTAGCTCGGGGCTGGGTGAGGCTTGAGTAGCATAGTTGTAGTATGCTTCATTCTTGGCTAACTCTTCCTGAGTGAAGGACACGTGGTAGTCAAAATTGAAATCTGTTTCGTAGGAAGAGAACCAGTCAAAATCCCAACCCATCCTTTTTTGATACGCCGCCAGCTTACTGTATGGAGCTCTAGAAACAGCAATCATGGTGACATCTCTGTGGTTTAAGTGTACAATAATTCCATTGAAGTTATCCGCCCAAAAGGAACAATGTGGACATCCTTCCTCCCAACTTGGATCAAACATAAAGTGGTAGACTATTAGTTGGCTTCTTCCATCAAAAAGTTCTGAAAGAGTCTGTTTCCCCTTCTGTCCTTCAAAGACATACTCCTTATTAACTACTTCCCACGGTAGATTGCGTCGTTGCTGGCTCAGTTGATCTTGCAAAGAAGTGAATTCCTTTTCCTTCTTGAGAAACGCCTTGCGAGCATCAAGCCATTCGTCATGTGAAACAATCTTATTCATAGCAGTTGTAACGATGAAATAATAAAAAGTGCTGCTCACCATGGGGAGGTTTATTTATAAGAAATGAAATAGTTATGTAACCTGAGCCCCAAACCTAGACATACTAAGTTGGAGTTATATAATGACATCCTCAAAGCAATTGTGGAGGATATAGCAAATGATGAAGATAATGTGGCAAAGCCTACAAGGGTACAGCTTCGTAGTAATCTTGGATACGATAAACTAGCCAGATATCTGGATGAGCTGGAAAACAAGAAAATGATATTACAAAGCCCACTTTTGATAACCGAAAAAGGTCAAGACTTTCTACAAGACTATAACAGGATATCTAACTTTATGCTCGAAATTGGTATAAAATATTTAGACATTCCACCTGATGAAATGAGAGGACATTAAAGAAAATATGAATACTAAAAACAAGAACAGTTTAAAAAATTATCGTCCCATAAAATTTGTTGATCATATGGAAAAAAATAAACACATTCTTCTTTTGTACGACGATCAAAGGTATGCATATTGGATAATAGCCAGATATTTTCTTAATGGGTTTCTAAAAGGAGAATCATGTGTTTTCTATAGTGGTGACAGACCTGAAATAATTGAGAAGTAGCTATCCGCTGGAGGAATTGACATAAGGCAACTCCAGCAGAAAAATCTTTTACGAATTTATGAAATAGAATGGTCAGGTAATAGTGGTAAGCATCAACTAACTCATGCTCTTAATCAGATGCGAGAAGAATACACAATGAGTATGAAATCCC
>JBKPGB010000196.1:0-1037 GCA_046729135.1 Thermoproteota archaeon
CCAAGATTCCACAACCATGGGCGATGTTTATGACCGCATAGAACTAGATCAACGTGGGAATCCAAGCATACCCTCAGAGTGTCTCCCGCATCTAAAATTATAATCTTATCAGTACCAGTGTCGGGGATCCCAATCAGATGGTGATGCATAGCGATAATAATTTTCTTTTGTTGTCGTTCAAACTTCTCAATAGCCTTCTCCATCCACAAAAGTTGTCTATATCCAACTTCCCCTTCATCCCTATCTGGTCTCGCAGTATGAAGGGTCATTAGTACCACGTCCCCCATATCGTAGATTTGGCTCGTTGGAAAGAATTTCTTGAACAATAAATATCCCGTGTGTCTGTAATCGTGATTGCCAGGTAGGACAATTAGTTCCCTACAATTGAGACGTTGTAATTCTATTCTTGCTAGTTCGAATTGAGGGAGTATTCCTTCATCTGTTATATCGCCCGTTACTATGATGGCATCGGGTTTCATACTATTTACTTCTTGAACTATTTTATCAAATACCACTGCGTCATATAAGCTGCCTATGTGGATATCAGAAATTTGAACTAAAACTGTCAAGTGTACAAAATTTGGTTCAAACGATATATTAAGGATATACTCATCAAGCACGGTCGAATGGAGAAAAAGTGATGATCTTTTGCAAAAAATTCTTGAACTTGAAAACTTGTCTTTATCAATTTGCATCAGAGGATATATAATAATTGTAAATGTAAACTCGTCATGAGTTGCTCTCCTAGGATATCTGTATACAGACCGGTAAGGATTTATTTTAAAATCCAAGTGGAGCTTAATTACTTGGAATAAAATTCTCTTCTCATCAATATTCTAATCAGTTTTCTTAAGATTATGTTGATCAATCGTTGTGTGGGATCCATAATTATCCGTAGCATTATTAAACTGATGTTAAATTTGAAGATGACGGAACTTCGTTTCAATTAGTTTGACACTGAAATCCTAATTTACCAGACACTATCTACAGATTCCTGACGACACAAGTTTTCTAGCTGTTTCATTTTAATTGGTTTT
>JBKPGB010000197.1:0-1616 GCA_046729135.1 Thermoproteota archaeon
ATCCACTATTAATTTGCTATTTTACCATTTACGGGTATCACTAAATTAATTATTATTGATGTTAATTTGGGGAGGACAGTCATTTTTGTGTCGTGAAGTCATTTGCCGCCAAGCTTTCGAAATAGTAAAGGTTCCTTGTATTGATCGGGGTCTCCTGCAAAGTATCCTTGCGGGCCGCCTTCACAAGGTGTTAATGGTGTAGAGCCCGTCCCTAGAAGGGCTTTCTTTACATCCTGGGGAGACATATTTGGATCTGCAGCTTTAATTAATGCAGCAGCCCCCGCTACAGACGGTGCTGCCATACTAGTTCCACTATCTATTGCGTAGCCACCCTTAAGATACGTAGATAAGATATCGACACCAGGAGCAGCAATAGTTACGGATGGGCCAAAGTTACTGAAATATGCAAATGAATCATCAGTGACATTGTGTGCTTTCAGAGCAGGGCCGGTTCCGCCACACTTGCCGTCACTGTCCCCAATAGCAGAGACGGTAATTACATCAGGATCACTGGCGGGTGATGTGGTAGAGGCATCATGACCATAGTTTCCTGCCGCGACTACATATGTTACACCTGCCTTAACGGATGCACTTATGGCTCGATTGAGAGCTGGTGAAAGAGGCGTCTCGACACTGATGTTTACAACATCTATCTCATTTGCATGTTGAGTGATGTATTCTATACCTTTTATCATATCAGAAACTTTACATTCACCTGCTTTGTCGCAGACCTTAACTGACCACAACCTCGCTCCAGGTGCGGCGCCAATCACACCTTTTCCATTGTCCTTGGCTGCTGCGATACCTGCAACATGAGTTCCGTGACCATTATCGTCATCCCCAGTTTTCCCACCTGGAATAAAGCTCACGTTTCTGTACACGTTAAGGTCAGGATGATTCAAATCTATTCCAGTATCTAAGACAGCAACGTCAACGTCAACACCGTTCTTAGTGAAATTAGAATTAGCCTTAAGGTCCTTGGTAGTGAATGATCTTTTTATACTATCAGGTAATGTCTCTTCTTTTAGTACTGGAGATGGAGCCGCTATGTGTCCTGAACTTAAATCTAGCTCACCACCCCCAGTATAATTTGACGTTGCTTTATAGTCTTCACCATATTGTACGAATCGTGGATCCTTAGTAATGGGATTATTTGGTTCTGCAAGTATTACAATTGCTTTATAGTCAGGCATATCAATGACATTGGTTACTTTCACATGATACTGAGATATTACCTGCTCAGAAAGATCATTCATGTTGATTACATTCTGCAACAATGGTTTGTTGATAACACGGGACAAGTCAACCTCAAGTATAATTTCACCACAATCTACCTTACCTGGGAGGAAACGTGGATCTTTACTTACTTTCTTCTCATCACCTTCAGCCAAAAGCACAGCTTTGTAGTCTGGTGCATTGTAAACATTTTGTACTGTAACATCATAACGCGATACCAGCTCCTTTACAACTGCTGGAAAATCTGTTGTTGGTATAAGCTCTTTTTTCAGTTCGAAGAGAGATTGAGTACAAGGAAGTAGCTCGTATGGTCTTTGAAAAACAGTTCGTTCAACAACGTGTATAGGCACTCCTGTCACACCAGCTGCGCCGCCGCCACC
>JBKPGB010000198.1:0-21044 GCA_046729135.1 Thermoproteota archaeon
GATACATTAATGGTGATCTAAATGAGTACAACATTTTAGTAAATGATGACAATATCTTTATTCTCGATTGGCCTCAAGCTGTTAAAGTTGATACTATTAATGCAGACGCAATGCTCACGAGGGACGTAAAAAATATTCTTAGATTTTTTTCAAGGAAATTTAATATTGAAAGAGATATTGGAAATACACTTAACATGATTAAAGGTATCTGAATCTTGTCTTTCAGGATCTATTGTCGCAAAAATTTTTACATCTTAAATAAACCTGATTTGTCGACCTTCTCCCATGTAAAATCAGGTTCATTCCTACCAAAATGTCCATACGCGGCAGTTTTCTTATATATTGGTCTTTTTAGCCGTAACATTTCTATTATTCCGATAGGTGTCGTATCAAAAATCTCTCTAACTTGTTTTTCAATTTTTTCTTCGCTTGTTTTTCCTGTATGAAACGTATCAACCATGATTGAAACAGGATCGGCCACTCCTATAGCATATGCCAATTGTACTTCGCATTTTGAAGCCAATCCTGATGCAACAATATTTTTAGCTATATATCTTGCCACGTAACACGCAGATCTATCTACTTTAGAAGGATCCTTACCTGAAAATGCACCTCCACCATGCCTACCCATACCACCGTAGGTGTCAGCTATTATCTTTCTTCCAGTTAATCCGGTGTCGCCTACGGGACCACCAATGACAAACCGGCCAGTTGGATTTACCAGAAATTTTGTAGAATTGTTAATCAAATCATTGCAAATTGGTTTTATAACCTTCGAGATAACCTCTTCCCTCACTTGAGATATTGAGACATCTTCCGTATGCTGGGTCGAGACAACAACGGTATCGATTTTCTTTGGAACGGAATCTTCATAAATAACAGATACCTGAGATTTTCCATCGGGTCCTATCCAGTCTAAACTTTTTTCTTTTCTAACCTTAGCCAATTTCATAGTTAATTTGTGCGCTAAAGTTATGGGCAACGGCATAAGCTCAGCGGTTTCACTTGTTGCGTATCCAAACATTAATCCTTGATCACCTGCTCCCTGTACTCCGTTCTCATTTTTGGAAACTCCCATAGAAATATCAGGGCTTTGTTCATGAATAGAAGTTAAAACAGAGCAGCTGTTTCCATCAAATCCATATTTTAACCCGTTGTACCCAATATCCTTTAATGTGCTTCTAACGACGTCCTGAGCATCAATTCTTGCTTTCGAAGATACCTCACCTGCTACAAATACAATCCCTGTAGTAGTCATAGCTTCTATTGCTACCCTGGAATCTGGATCATGAGTAATTATTTCATCAAGTATTGAATCAGAAACCTGATCACATATTTTATCAGGATGCCCTTCTGTTACACTTTCTGAAGTGAAAAGATAACGCCTTCCCATTTTTGCTTACGTCAAATCCCACGAATTTCTCTTTTTTTAGAGATCCTTTTCTATTTTGATGAATAACACATTGTTTCCTCGAATAACTACTTTCCCATAATTTGCAACGGGATTTGCGCCATTAAATTCTTCCGCATCCAATAGTATTAAATTCATATATGAATCAACATTATTCATTCGACCTCTGTACTCCAGCTCATTTTTAAGTCTGACAGATACTTTCATATTTAGTGAGCGTTGTAGGATTGTTAACGGTCTTTTTGGTTGCTGTGGAGTTGATGACATATTAGGTTATCACTTTTATTTTCAAAAAATAAGATCGACAATAAAAAGTTTCTCCCAAGTTTTCTGACATTGTATATAAATAATTATAGTTTAGGTTTATGCGGATAATTACAACAGGGTCACCTTCAATAGATAAGATACTGGGAGGTGGAATCAGAACAGGTCTAATTACAAATATTTTATCTGATTCGAGGGAAGCCAGATCTAGTCTTTGCTATTCATTATGCGTGAACGCTGCACAACATTATAAAGATTCATCTGTAATATTTGGTGACACACAAGGATTTTTCCGTCCAGAAAAAATTCTCTCTTACATCAAAAACAAACAGGATCCAGATCCTATACTCCATCAAATAAGAAGATTGAGGATAATGTCAACAAATGTCCAAATGGTCCTTGTCAATTATGCTCTAAATTTACGTCCGATTCTAATAATTATTGATAATTTTAATTATTTATTTTTAAACGAAAGGAAAAAATCACTATCAATACAAATTCGGCTACGGAAGCACCTACACGATCTTGCCATAAGCGCAATTAAAAATGACATCGCAATAGTAATTACAAATTCAAGCTCTTCAAAAAGAGAAAATAAGGAATCAGAGGAGATATTTGAAAAGAAAATTTTTCCATATAACGAATTATTGAATAAGACAGTTACTGATCTTGCTCACGTGGTTTTAGAACTGAAAACAGTAAAGGTCGATGACCCGAGATTTTCGGTAAGTTTATTGAAACCTATGACAGCTGCAAAATCTCATTTCGTAGCCAGGAAAGATGGTCTTTACGATTGCTGATGATATTTCTACTTTAACTGCATATTTGATTGGGTATCTTGAAAATTGTCGTGGGTAACTTAATGATTATTTAAGTTTTGATTGAAAATCAGAAAAATCGAACTTAATAAGAATTACATAATGACATTTAATTATTATACTAACGTATCCGAATTTATGTAAATTGCATTGAATTATTTTACCAATCATATTATATTTACAGTAGTAGAAACATTTATTAATATTTTTTTTACGATATATCATAAAAAGATGCTGATGGAGAACTTCCATATCGATCTATCGATAGGAAGCATGACTCCATTCCATCTTTATGGAAGGTTAAAATCTATATTAACGAATTATCAAGTTTGGTAAGTGGATAAGCTGGAAAAATTAATTGAAATGCAAAGGGGCCTTGCGTCTGCGTTGGCAACTCGAAGGTATCCTTTAAAGACTGAAGAGAGGATTTCGTTTCTCTGCACTGCAATTATACATGAAGCTATAGAGCTTCAAAGATTAACAAATTGGAAATGGTGGAAAAATCCCACCGACTTTGACTTTGAAGAGGCAAAAGAAGAATTGATAGATATCTGGCATTTTGTCCTCCAAGCCACTATTGAATTAAATATGTCACCTGATGATATTTTAAGGTATTATTCAAAAAAGAACAAAATAAACAAGGAAAGAAAAAAAATGAATTATTAGACTAATCTCTCTAAATAGACCCTTATAGAATTCAGATTTGTCTCTTCGATTAGATTATGAATGGTAATACGATTTCTAAACGTTTGAACATCTTCATAGGATGACACTAGATGAGGATAAGGGCTTTTTGACATGATGATTTTACCTTCCTTTGTAATTCCTTTATTGGATAGTGTAATTAACGAATGCCCAGCTCTATGACCCCGCCCGTCTTTTCCACAAACGATCAAATGTGAGAGTTCCGTATTTGTTAGACAATAATTTATAATTTTATCAATTCCCTTATTTTCAGACAGTAATCTGCCTACGAGAGCCACTTTATTCATCAATTTAGTATCATTTGAAATTTCTATTAATAATTTAATACTAGATAAGGTACATATCGCAATTCTACTTCCATTTCCTAGGTAGTATTCGTGTTTGATTGGAATAAGGTATTTGCATATTTGCCCAATACAATTTTCAATTTCCTTGTAAACCAAAGTAAGATCCTTACCGAAATAATTCTTTTATCTTATATGCCCCAGCTAACCTTAGTTTTAGGAACTACCACTACAAATGGCGCTTCACCTTGCTCCCAAGGATCGTTCCTGACCCAGTCAAATCTGTCATAAAAAAGATCATACAAGTTTTCAAATTTTTTACCCTTATTAATGAATTTAGTGATCCCTCGTGTAACTATCGCCCTGTTATAGTTATTTTCGGATGTGTCAACAACCAATGATATTCTATTATTTTTCTTCAAATTGGTGTATTTTAGCGTATCATAGTCGGTTGCGAAATAAAATTTACCATTATCAAAAATATATGAAACGGGAGTAACGTGTGGTAAGTTATTATAGCAGGTTGCAACTCTACAAATTTCATTCGAATAAAGAAATTGGATTTCTCTTCTACTAAAGAACACGCCTTTCATAATTAAGAATTATAATGAAAGCAATTTATGATTTTTTAGACAGTTAATCGAAATAGGTCAATATGCAAATAGATTCAATAGGAAAGCAGAGTTTCAAGAACGTCCTTGTATAGTGAGCTGACTAATTGAATAATGTCTAAGTAACCCATTGATATAAAATGTCATTGCGATAATAGTACATGGAAAAAGAAAACATTTCAAACGGCGGCCTCGTAATTGTATATACAGGTAATGGAAAGGGTAAAACGACGGCCTCGTTAGGAGTAGCTCTGAGAGCCGTAGGCCACGGACTCAAAGTTTGCATGGTACAATTCATCAAGGGGGAATGGCATTATGGTGAACTTAATAGTCTAAAGAAACTAGAGCCAGATTTTGAATTAATAGTAGCAGGAAAGGGATTTATAGGAATTATTGATGATGACCATGCCTTTGAGGAACATGTAAGGGCAGCAAAAACTGCACTGGATATTGTTGGACAGAAAATGTCGCTCGATATTTTTGATATTATCATTTTAGATGAAATTAACTATGCAGTACATCTTGGATTACTAAATTTAGGTGAGGTCATGAATATAGTTAAAAACCGTCCAAAACATCTATCATTAATTCTTACAGGAAATTATGCTTGTGATGAGATCATCTCATTGGCAGATCTAGTTACTGAAATGAAAGAGATAAAACATCCTTACAAAAAAGGAATAAAGGCCAAACGGGGTATCGATTTTTGAGAAATAAATAGAATATAAGCAAACTTAAAGTATAGTACCAAGGCCCGTATTTTCTAGATGGTCACTGATATCAAACAACTTCCTGAAGCTGGTGATTTGGTAATTGCAACCGTGAAGGAAGTCACCGGTCATGGGGCTTACGTGTCTTTAGATGAATATGAACAATTAACCGCATTTCTCCACATATCTGAAATTGCAACAGGATGGATTAGGAATATAGAGAGATATGTGAGACCCAAACAAAAGACTGTTCTAAAGGTCATAAGAGTAGACAAATCGAGGGTTGAGGTAGACCTTTCTCTCAAACAGGTATCTCGTGAAGAAAGAAAATCGAAACTTATCGAAGTAAAGAAGAGCGAAAAGGCTTCTGCCTTCATGCATATGATTAAAACTAAAACTGGTATGAGTGATGATAAGGTTATAGAGCTTCAGGATATCATATTCCAAAAATTTGACTATCTTTATGATATGTTTGAAACTGTTGCGTTTAAGGGAATTGATTCTATAAAATCACTAGATATTACTGACGATGTAAGAGCAGCAATAGCCGACGAAAGCAAAAAAATCCAGATTCCTAGTGTCGAGATTAGAGGAGTGATAGAAATTAACATTAATGAACCACAGGGAATAGAGATTATAAAGAATGTCTTATCTTCAGCGGAACTAAATAAAAATAACACTTCAATTGAAATTTCGTATATAGCTGCTCCACGTTATAGGATAATTGCCAAGGCGGAAAATTACAAGATTGCTGAGAAGACGTTAAATAATGCTATTGAGAGAATTTCTAACTCAGTAGGGAAGAAGGTAGGACTATTTAATTTTATCAGACAAGATTCTAAAAAAAATAGGAGATAAATAAAGAACGTGAAACATCTATTAAGAAAATGTAGATTTTGTAAAATCTATACACTTTATGAAAAATGTACGAACTGCCATAATCCTACTCTTGATCCACATCCACCCAAGTTTTCCTTGGGAGATAAATACATAAGATACAGAGTAGAAGAAAAATATTTGAATAATGAGTAAATAAAGAATTAGAAAACTAATTCTGTCGTCATATTAAAGAAATTTTTGATTTTTTCAGGGAAGACCTGACGTTGCATTACTTGTATTGTTGGTACCATTGTTCATACTCCTATTATTCAATGCACTGCTAGCCTCGTCTATCACCTGCTCAAGAGACGATGATGAAGAGTTTCCCTTACTTGCAGCATCCAATACTTGTTGCAAAGATGTTGACTGCCCTCCACTCATAGCTTGAATGACTTGGTTGACCACCTGTGATTTTGTGTCGGAGCCATTAGTCAAGTTTAACACATAAGGTATCATGTTATTGGTATTAGAATTGGTAATATTTTGAAATTCAGTTAAATTGCCACTATTTCCACGATTTGTGTTATTATTCGAGGCATTTTCGGAAACCTGCGCGTACACATCAACATTTACATCTGTTTTTTCGCAATAGCAAATCAAAAACAAAATAGAAACACACACAATAACAGGCGCAATACCTTTTTTTTCAATATTCATGTAGTATTCAAGGAATCTCTACATTATATGAATTTCGAAACAATATGAAATTTGCGTGATATTCCAAAATTCTAAATAGATAGGAATTTTCAAAAATGTTCTCGGCTCATTCCCCCAGACGTCATTTTTAATTAAGTAAAAAAGGTGCTACCTGAAACCGTACACACGGTAAAAATTAATGATGCGGCATATCAAATTTGAGGATGCAAAAAATCAATTTTTCGTTCTAGTAATTTTTCAAATTGAAAATACAAGTGTATTCTCTATAACGGTTTTATCTTAATTAAAATAAAAAAATGAGGTTTGTGGTTGTTGAACCAGCTGTGTCAACTTTTCCCCTTATTGAGGATTGCATCCACCACTTGGAGTACTAACGAAGCAATTGTTCTTCAATAGTTCGTTTCCGTTAATGTTCAGTGGCAAACCGTCGGCATTATTTATGTCGATATCATTCTTCAGTACATTGTTGTACAGGATTGTGTTCTTAGTGCTCTGTGAGTCCAGATATATACCGTTTCTGCTTCCACCAATTGAATTGGCATCTATTTGAGATCTGTCAGTATTGACAAGTGTTATACCTGCAAGATCATTTCCAGTCATCATATTTGCGTGCAGCTGAGTTCCAATTGTCGAGTGTGATGCGATACCAATTGTATTGGAGTCAATAAAGTTCTGTTCAACAGTAGTTCCTATTGCACCTGTCATGAAGACAGCTATTTTATTTCCTTCGAATGTAATCCTATTTATCTCAGTATTTTGAGAGCCAGATATTAAAATGCCTGCTTGGTAATTACGAATCGAGCCAGAACCCTGTATAATTACATTGTTTGAATGGGGTACAGATATGCCTACTTTGGAGCTATTATCTCCTGGTCCATTGATAGAATATCCATTCAAATTAATGGTTGTACTATCTCCTCCAACAATTAATCCATCTCCTGTGCACTCAAGATTTGCAGTTAATGTCACGTTGCCATGAACTACTTGACCACATGCTGGACTTGACAATGGTTCTTGTGCTAATGCTACCTGCGCTGAATTATGCATATTTATTCCACTGATTGTCGCTAGTGCTACTAATATTGTTGCTAAAATGTATGACATTGTTTGTTGCATCCATTATAGGGCTACATTACTAACTATTTAAGGTGAACTGTTATTTCTATTGTAACTAAGTTGCAGTATAAGTAGACTTTCTACTAGATACAATAAATATTAAATTTTTTCATAATAGTATAGTTTTACTAACTTTCTTAGTAAAGATTTTCTGCGCATTTTTAGAAACTCGATCAATTCATGAGAGCCGATTTGAAACTAAAATTATTATCAAATATTCTTTTTTCGATGCTATGAATTGTACATTGAAACTGATATTTGCAACCAGATCTATAATATCTTTAACTAGTCGATCTTGGGAAGATTAATTTTCCAGATACATTTCAATCTTGAATACTTCGATTATACCATCATCCAAGATAATATGAAATTAGTTTTGTCTTGATGAGTTATCTACAATTGCTTCCAGTTATTATTTTTCACACGCGCCAAATTATTATTATATCGGTTAACTAGTCAGTATTGCAAATACTTATTAAATTCTATTTCACATTCACGAATAAATTATGAGATGAAATCAAGGATTGAAAATTGATTATCAACAAGAAATATAAGCAATTTTTATCTCAAACATATCGTGAAACTGGCTATTGTTGGTGCAGGTGTGGCGGGATCTTATCTAGGAAACCGTCTTCAAGAAGATGGGCACCAAATAGAGGTCTTTGAATCTTCAAGAAAAGAATCACATTGGCCAGTATGTGCGTGGGGAGCTTCAAAAAATATGCTGGAGACGTTTTCTAAGGATGCGGGACTGAATTTTGATAATTATGTTCTTCATCGTGGAAAGAAATTGAGGATGGACCTTCCTGATGAAAAAATAGAATATTTGGATCTTAGGGGTTTAGTGACATACGACAAATACCAGTGGGAACAAGATCTCTGCCAAAGATTAAGGATAAACTATGGTTATCACTGTAACCCAGAATCTGATTTTCTTTCAAATTTTGATTATGTTATAGATTGTACTGGATTTCATAGATCTCTCCTTCCCAGATCCCCTCAAGATTTCATTATACCTTCATACGAATTTCTCGTAGAAAACGTCAGTGGAATTGATGAGTTTTACGTAATAGGATACAAAGGTGCCAGAGGTTACTTCTGGTTTTTTCCATTAGGAGACGGACGAGGTTATATGGGAGCTGGTGATATTGATAGAAAATATTATGGGATATCCGAATTCTTTGAAAAAAATCCTAATGCCAAGATTTTGAGAAAAATAGGGAGACCAATAAGGCTTTCTCCTCCTAAGCGTATGTTACCTTTCCACAATGATAACATCATAGGAGTTGGTGAATCAATTGGATGTGTCTTTCCAATGCTCGGTGAAGGGATCATCCCTTCTCTAATTTGCTGTAATATCTTCATAGATGTCTTAAATAAAGATTCAACCTTTGATGTGGGACTTTATGAAAAGAGGGTTCTAAAAAAATTCGGATATTATGACGATGTTTACAGGATAGTCAGGTTAAAGATGGATGGAAAACTTAATTCTGTAAAGCATTTCAAGTTACTTATGAGTATGTATAGAAATATGAAAAGAGAAGAAAAGCGGTTTGGATTTGGTATTGATTTTGAACAAATGAATAGACTATTGAAGGCGCTGTAGTATTATGTCAGCTTGATTATTGTTCTATGCAAGTTTTTCAAGACTAAAATTTTCTGTGAATTATTCTTATTCTCATTTTCCATTTAGCCAATTTCAGATAATTTATTGCATAATCAATCCAAAGATTATCACAGTTTTGTACTACATTCCCATCTCTCGTCTTGGATTAATGGTTCTGGATAATTTGGAATCGGCAGAAATACAACGGAACGTATTTGTAAAAGAGAAACTTATGTTTCACTATGTATCCTTTATTTGGTTCAGATTGGTTTAGGAGACGCTGGCTAGATTTTCGCAATGGACATAGTATATACCTAATTTTTGTATTGACTTTTGCCAATTTTATAACAATTCAGTATAAACTATTAATCGACCAGATTCCATATTTGGCGGGGGTTTTTAATAATATTATATTTTTTGCAATAGTGTTTGTTTTGATGTATGTACCGATCGGTATAGTATTAGGATATTGGCATAGGAAAACTCAATGGAAAGTTGAACAGGATGCCTTATTTAGGGAAAATAAAGTAGGAGCAATAATGTGGATGTATGTAATTGATCTTATTGAGGGGAATGTAAGTGAAGAAGATAAGAAATTGATGAAAGAAGCTCTCCTTGGAATCACAAGAGGTGAAACACGATTGTACCGTACTAGTAAATTGTCTAAGAACGATGGAAAGATAGAAGATAGTCCTGACAAATAATTCGTGGTATGTTGTTTAAGTTATAAGCAAATAGATTTTTCACGTCCAAAGTACGTAAATTTATTTTTCTTAACCAAATTGTATCGAGCAAAAGATGTTTATGGTCCATTTTTTCATTATCTCTGTGGGAACTTATTATGCAATTGTGACCTGTCGGAATTCTGAAAGTGAAATTGAAAATGCGATCACGTCATTGCTAAAACAAACAATTAAGCCTAAATACATTATAGTTGTTGATGATGGTTCAACTGACAATACGCATAATATTCTAGAAGTACTAAAATTGAAAAATGATAATATCTATGTAATAACAAATCCTGATTTGGGATATGATATTGGGAGGGTAGTCAAAAATTGGAATAGTGCAATTAATCTTGCTAACGAGATGAATTTGGAAACTACAGATTATCACATGATAAGTACCGACGATACTCATTATCAGGAGTTCTATGCTGAGAAGATAATGAGCAAAATGGATAGTGATGATAGAATAGCTATCTCTTCAGGAAACTTTGATGATAATACTTACGCCACTCCACATGGAGCGGGTAGGTTCGTCAGAAATTCTTTCTTTAATGATGTTCTCGGTCGCTATCCAGAAAAAATGGGATATGAATCTGTCGTCTTACAATTGTCGCTATATCATGGTTTTAAAAACCTAGTCTATAACGAGGCACGATTCTCACATACAAGACCATTAGGAACTAATCACCAATTTTACGAATTTGGCGCTAGCATGAGAACTCTTGGATATCATCCACTTTTTGTCTTGGGCAGATTCATGCAATGTTTTTTGACGGGGAAGCCAACAGGAAGAATGGGAGCAATTCGCATGTTGTATTATTACCTTTCGTATAAACCAAAAAAGGAGGGATACGATAGCATGTATGACCCGGAAATTAGAAAAGCAATAAGAATTAGACAGAAGACAAGGATAAAACAAATTTTGGGACTAAATACTTCTAATACTAACACATAAAAAACTGTCAATCCAACTGAATCTTTAGTGTTTTAAATCAAAAATGACGAATAGTTAGATTTTGAATTGACTAAAAATAAGTGGACATTTATATTTTATTCACAAATTTCTTAGTATAGATGAAAGTAGCCTCTATAGTGGGAGCTCGACCCAATATTGTCAAAATGGGACCTGTTCATAAATCTCTAGATAGTTCAGGGATAGAGCATCTTATAGTACATACAGGTCAACACTATGATTATGAAATGTCAGAAATCTTCTTTAACGATTTTGAACTTCCCAAGCCAAACATTCACCTTGGCGTAGGATCAGGAACTTCGTGTTTCCAAATTGGGGAAATTATTCAACGTCTCGAGCGAAAGATTACAGAAAAAGATATTGATCTTGTTCTTGTTTATGGTGACACTAATTCCACGCTTGCTGGAGCAATATGTGCAAACAAGTGCAATATGAAAATAGGACATATAGAAGCAGGTTTGCGTAGTTATGATTTCACAATGCCTGAAGAAAATAATAGAATATTTACAGATCATCTAAGTAATTATTTATTTGCTCCTACCAAAAACGCTGTAAATAATCTGAAAAAAGAGAAAATAAGAGGCAAGGTGTACTATACTGGAGATTTATCCGTCGAAATCATAGCCACGATTAAAGCAATTTCTAGGCAATCAAAAATACTTGACATCCTGGGTCTCAAATCAAGATCTTATTTCCTACTTACAATGCACAGAGCTGAAAATACAAGTTCAAGAGATTATTTTATTCATCTCTTAAAGACTTTCGAGTCACTTATTGACATTACATTTGTATTTCCTATACATCCTAGAACAAGGAAAATGTTTAAGACTTTCGGATTACTAGAGAGACTCTTAAAATGCCCCAATGTTAAAACGTTACTTCCAGTAGGTTACATAGATTTCATAGCATTGCTCCAAAATGCCTTAAAAGTCGTTACGGATTCAGGTGGCATTCAAAAGGAAGCATATTTGCTAAAAATTCCATGTATTACAATTAGGAAGAATACCGAGTGGGTCGAAACTATCAAAGGTCACTGGAATGTCCTAACTGGAGTTGATAGCAAGAAAATCGTTGATGCTATCAAAAGACCATCGCCAACATCTAACTATTCCAAATCCGTTTTTGGTAATGGCAAGACATCAGGAATCATTAGTGAACTTATCTCCAGTATTATTCAATAGCAATCAATTTATCATACAGGAATTACTAATTTCAAAAATCGACAACGATATTTTAATAATGGTTGTCAAATGTAAATTATGGACTTTAGTACACTACAAGACGTTTGCACAAGAATTTATATCAATTAAATCAAATATAGCATATTTCCACAATCAAGATGATGAAATCACGTAACGCCCCTCGTTTTGGAGTAATGCTTGTATGGACGATATTGCGAGAGTCGTGGACGGCTCTGACTCAAAATAGTATGAGTTTTCCGGAAGTGTTTGAAGATTACGAAAAGTATCATTCCGCCATAAACACTGGTAACTTGTCTAGGGCTAAATTAGTAGAGGATTGGATTGAACCAAATTCGAATGTTCTGGATGTTGGAGTCGGTGATGGGACTGTTTCAGAGTATCTCATAAAAAATAAGCAAGTGAAGGTAGTAGGGCTGGACATCTCAGCTACAGCATGCGAAAAAGCAAAGCAGCTTGGAATTCAAACCGAAGTACGCGATATCACTCATGGGTTAGGTCTTCCCGATGGTGCCTCCTATGATTATATTTTATTGCTTGAAGTAATCGAACACACAGCTTATCCTCACAGAATTCTAATTGATGCAGTTAATCATGCAAAAAAGGGTGTGATAGTAAGTATTCCTAACAGTGCTTACATAAAATGGCGAATACAAATGTTGAGAGGATATGTGCCCAGACAATCTTTTACACATCTGCACTTTTGGTCAGTTAAAGATTTTGAGATCTTTTGTAAAGAAATAAATATTCAAATCTTGGAATTCAAGACTTTTTTACCCAGACATCTAATGCCATTCCGGAATCTCTTGGCATGGCAACAATGCTGGATGTTATCCCCAAAGAAAAAGGAAGTTTAGCCTCAACATTAAATTTACAGTTACTAAATAATCGACCCCGGTTTTATAGACTAGAATCTAATATACTATATCCAGTGAATAATTTTCAACACTACTACAAGAGGTTGAGATCTTTGTAAATTCCAGAAAGTTGAGAAACTACATTCACCGCATTATGCTCTGGGGGCAGCCCTTGACGAAATTGCAGTTTATAATCCAGTACTTTAAGTCCAGATGCAAGTGACTGAAGAGCTGTACTACTTAGATTCTCCAAAACAGTATCATTAACGTATCTAATATCTACGTATGTTTTGTATCCTCTTATAAAGTCAGGAATATCCTTATACATTATTGGATTTTTGGTTCTATCAAATACTTCAATATTGAGATTAACGCCATTCTTCTTACAATAGTCTAAAGCCCACTCTATGTTTGTTACCTCAGAATTTACAGTAAATGCTTCTTTCAGTTCTACGCTTGAATTGTTGTCTGGTTTAAAATGGTATGTATCAATAGGGATCGGAATATGAATACCATTTCTAACCAACGGTAACAAATCAGGAGTAGATACACATACTGCATCAGCTAATTTCTGAGCCTTTGAATGACCAATCTTTTTCCTATATAACCTCTTCAGGCTTATTACAGTATCTGATAATCGTGATCGATGTGGAAGCATTTGTCTATTTAATCCACGAATGTCTGTCCCATGATAGTGCAAAATGAATTTCTTTGATTTGTGGAATTTCTTGTGTAATTTGAATAGTATGTCTATGTATCCATGTACATGGATTACGTCGGCATTTTTTCCTTCCCGAAGGCATCTTTCGGTAAATTCCGCATGCGACACATTGATTATATAATCTTTATAGTAGTCATAAATTCCATATTTGTCTCCAACATCCTTGTTCCAGATAACCTTAGATTCATGTCCCTTTGTTTGTTGAAATTTTGAATATATACAGGCTACACCAGCTGCATCAAGTATGTGTAATATGCGCATATTCAAATGAATTTGTGTATCAATATAATAATCTATTACTTCCAGCAAGATAATAATTTTACAAATATTCTCAGGCTAAAATTTAACTTAACTTGTACATGAATACTCTAGATTTTCGACCATTACCACTGGTAACAACTACAATACCAATATCTATTAGACCAGTTGATAAAAGTTGTCTGCCAGCAACCGTTACTTCCAGTGACATGTACTATATTATCCGTCATACTCTAATGAGTTTTAGTACAGCCATAACTCTGACTTGTAATTTTTATACCAGTCCATTAGTAAAGCAAGACCTTTCTCAAATTGTACCTTCGGTCTGAATTCTAATAGTTTCTTTGCTTTTGAAATGTCTGCAATAAGTCTTTGCACTTCAACCGGTCTGGGTTCGACATGAATTGGTTGCAATTTATTGTCTTGCCCACCATGTTTTATTACCAAGTCGGCTATCTCGTTTATTGATACTTCTCTACCACTACCAAAGTTTATACCATTTCTTCCTGGATTACCTCTGGACTTTAGTACAGTATCATACGCATATACGGCGTCCTTCACAAACATGTAATCCCTAGTCTGTTTGCCGTCACCGTAAATAATAGGGGGTTTGTTCTGTAATACCCTGTTTATGAAAATTGCTATCACACCTCCATAGCCGGTATCTTTTTGCCTGGGTCCAAAAAAGTTGAAACATCGAATTATGTCTACACCGAGATCATAGGTCTCATTATAAGTATAACATAATCTATCAGCAGCAATCTTGCTTACTCCATAGGGGTGCTTTGCTGATAATGGGTGAGACTCATCCATGGGAGCATATTCCGCAGAACCATATACTTCACTTGTCGATGAAAACAGTATCTTATTAATGTCATTCATCCTTCCAAATTCCAAAATCTTCAGAGTACCGCCAAGATTTATTTTAAAAGTTTCTTCAGGATTCACAATCGACCTATCAACATGAATCTGCGCAGCAAGGTGAAGTATGGCATCAAAATCATTTGGTAACTTCGAATATATTTCATTTAGCGCTATATCTCCTCGAATAAATTTAAAATTCTTCTTGTGCAACAAAGTACGGACGTTGTTAAGGTTCCCATTCATCAAATTATCAATTCCATATACCAGGTGATTGTCGAGAACATATTTTTCAGATAGGTGACTTCCTAAGAAACCTGCGGCACCGGTTATGAGAATTTTCATAACTCTAATACCTCACCTTCTACCCCTTCTGATTTCAAGATGGACGTTTTCATTTACTCGCAGTAATACCTGTCTCTTTTAAAAATGTAATATTTTAAGACGTAGAACATTCTCCATCGATATTTCAGTAAATTCTAATAATGTGAATGATAAATCAAAGCGTAGTCTTGTTTCGCCCACGAATATGGACTAGATTAGCAATATGGTGATAAAATGAGGATACTTCACCTATCAGATGATGGACTTCCAGACTGGAGAGTTGAAAAATCTGCCCAAAGCGCAAAGAAAAAAGGATATGAAGTATTTTTTGCTGGACGTCTGAACAGTATTGCTCAATCTACTGTATTTTCGGAAACTTATCCAATCAAGTGGACAGCAGCTGCCATGATAGGCATTCCATACTATTATCATAGTGTCAAGAAGCAGATAGAAAAATTGCTTAAAGAAGTTAGGCCCGACATTATACATTCGCACAATATTGGTTCGGCCAAAATATCACACCATCTAGGACTTCCTATGGTATTTGATGATCATGAATACTTCAGGATGCTCTCGTTAGTAAATGCTGAGAATTTAAAATTTCAAAATGGGGTGCAATTGACCTCTGGACTTAAAAGAACAATACAAAGTATGAAATTATCATTTATCTCTCGCCAAAGCATTTCCAATTGGACCAAGTGGGAGAAAGATTTAGTTTCTTCCGTACCCACAATAACTGTTTCAGAACAGATTGCGCATGAATTAACGAAGGACAGAGATGGAGGAAAACAGATATTTGTAGTACCAAACTTTCCTATGGAAGCGGAAGCAGGTGAATTTAGCGAACCTAAAAGTCATAAATATCTATCGTGTGTTTATGCGGGAGGAGACCGCAAACATAAACAGGTTACCAACAGGGATATCTCTGGATTAACAAATCTTTTTGTGGATAACGACATTGGAAATTTAACAATAATAGGATGGGAAGCAGAGTCATCTGAAAAATTCAAGGCAACCGGATTCCTTGAAAGAGACAAGATGTTTAGCGAAATGAGCCAAAATTCAACTGGATTGATACCTTGGAAGAAACACTGGTCTCATCCTTTTTTGAACCCAAATAAGGCATACGAGTATGCACACGCCGGATTATTTGTCATGTTAACTTCTGACTTGACATCTGTAATTAGTACTTTGGGAGATAACTGTCTAACATTTGAAGATTATGATGACTTGGCTTCAAAACTAGAGTATTTTAAAACGAACATGGATGATCTATATGAGAAAAGACTTAAGATATTCAATTATGCTAGAACCAAACTCGTCTGGGAGAAGCATGACAAAAAGATCCTCGATGCATATAAATTAGTTTGACCTTCTCTGTATTATTGAAATAATTTAACAATTGACAATTCTACTTTGAAGTAACGCCCTCAAGAAATAAAGTTTCATGAAATGATTGAATTCACAATGAATATTTTGAACTAACTTCAAATGTTATGAACATTTTATACCATATTTCAAGACTTAATAATTGCAACATTTTACTTATGTATCTTACATCGTAGGTTTCATCTATTTTCTTAATTGAGCGATCGTAAAATTCATGGCTAATTACTTTGTCACGGAATATGCTTGCATCAGATAGAGTTGAGGTAACAATTTCCTTCGCGTTGCTTGACCAAAGTTTTTTTAAATCCATGCCAAAGCCAATCTTTGTATCAGATATGTTACTACCATTTAGATTAGAGAGAATCGTTCTAAGCGGAATTTTTCCCATGTTTGTTTTGCTGTTGAATTTGGCAGAAGGTGGAATCTTAAATGACATATCAATAATTTTATGATCTAATATGGGTGAAAGGCCAGTTACTCCAAAATAATTAAAAAACTTTTCATTAGTGGGAACAAAATCATAGATTAACTTTCCATGGTAATCTGCCAAAAAGACTTGATCCAACGGATCTAAGTCATTATCAAAATACTTTCTTAATAATGAGTTAATCGAGGACCAATCAAATCTAATGTTTGCTCCAAAAATTTTCTCTTGATCTGGGACCCAATCCCGTTCATGACAATCTAAATAATAACGTACAAGTTGTTTCCAATCATGATCATGATTTAATAAATTCAGAAATTTATTATATCTAAAAGTATAACCACCAAATAGTTCGTCTCCACCATCCCCAGTAAAGAGAACATTTGAGAACAGTTTTGATCTCTCTATAAAGTAATATTGGTATAAATTCCATCTCGGTTCTTTAATAATACTTATCAATAGAGGTAAATCCTTAAGTGGGTTATCAACAGTAACATTAGAAAAATCTGTGTCTTTTGACTCGGCTATTTTCTTCGCATGATTTCCTTCACTTGTTTCATCAAAACTTACAGAAATACAATTGACATCTAATTGGGGATACTCATCCCTTATTAACGAGAGCATCAAATTAGAATCAATACCTGTACTTAATGCAAGTGAAATTCTTTTGGGATCAAGACGGGATATGTTTTCTCTTATAATCCCCCTCAATTCATTCTCTATGTCTTCAACGGATGGATATGTATCGATCCTTCTATTCTTAATTTGATTAATGTCAATTTGCGGTATAGGTGATTTAATTTCAATCGTAGGATCATATCTTAATGTCAGTATATTGCGAATATCAATCAACGCAAAATATGGTATTTCCCTACAATAAATAACTTGGGATCATTGATTATCTTTAAACTCTTATTTCCCTCGAATAATCGCTCTGCTGTAGTTAATGAAGCAATCAGCGTTAGATATTTCTATAAATTTTTCAATGCCTCAGATTATACAAAATTAGAAAATAAATTAAATGACATATTTAAATAAAGTTTCTATATTGCAGCTAAAGGATTTGATTGCAAATAATAAAAAATATCCATATCTAATTGTTTTTTCAATAGCGGTTATTCTAAGACTTATTCCAGAAATAGTAGCACTTCCTTATCCTATTGGATATGATGTAATAAATTATTATTTGCCCTTTCTAGTCAACTTTAATAATCATTGGACATCCTCTTCAACTCAATTTCCATTATATATATTGTTACTACACACAATAACCTCAATATCACATATTGATCCTAGGATAGTGATAACTGCATCGGTAGTATTCGTATTCGGATTATTTTCTGTTGTTATTTATTCAATTGCAAGGAATATTTTTCATCTCGATTATTTTCAGGGTATTTTTTTATCAATATTTGTTATTGTGCAAGTATCATTACTAAGAACTTCATGGGATCTTCACAAGGATATTTTTGCATTAACAATAACCCTCTTTTGTTTATCATTTTTGTCTAGAATTGCAAATGTATCAATGAAAAATATGTTTTCCGTTTTGCCATTATCTATAATTACCGTACTATCAGATAGGATGATAGGCCTTCTCCTGTCATCAGTCCTCATTGTATACTCATTAATAAAGAGAGAAAGAATGATCGCAATATTAGCTACAATTACAAGTATTATTTTTGCTGTCGGCCTGTTCAGTAGCATTGATATAATAAGAAATAATATATTGTTGGGAAGTGCAGCAAACGACGCCCTTCAACAATCATACAACTCATTGAACTTAGGCGTTTTGTTCCTCGTAATGTGTGGCATATTGTTACCTACTGGAGTAATTGGTTTTATGAAAGCTAAAAACGTAATTCTGAAAATTCCTCTTATAATTTCATTAGTCGGTTCATTTACTTGGATAATATATCCAAATACATCTGCCCTTTTGCCCGATAGATGGATAATCATTTTTAGTATATTCCTTTCAATATTTTCAGGATATGGATTTGTAACGTTAATTGAGAGTAAGCGCATTGCAATATCTCATAAAAAACTGAACAATTATCTTGTGATTCTCATTCCATTTCTATTTCTGGGATCTGTTTTTGCTACGAGTCCCAATGGTTCCTACCTTAACTTCTATGGACTTTTCCATGAATACGTACATTACTATGATCCTATGACAATGCAATACAATTCAATATCAATACCTGAATCAGAATCACTAGTGTCATTAATTGACTGGATGAATAATAATACACCTTCAGGATCCATAATAGTGGGTAGTAAGCATTTAAGAGGATGGATGGAGCTAGGATTAATAAATAGGACTTTCCTATATAGTGATAACATTACAGAAATGGTGGATTCAAACAAATATAGTGAATTTTTTCTGTTGGAATCTGATTCAGTAACAGATAACTTACAAAATTATACATCCAACCTATCTTATAATAATACTAATTTCACACTATTCCACTTAAAACGCACCGGCTTAAAATAGTATTTTATTAATTGTTAGTTATTTGCAATGATTAATTTTTCGTTATAATGAAAGATACTTTTAGCTTTGATACTTTTTTTCCATCTGCATAAATTTCGGTAATTCAACTAACTCGTTGAATTCATTGAAATCAAGCATCGTGTCCGTACAACCCTTTGTAGTTCCGTTACTTTTTAGGTGAGAAAAAATTTTCTTCATTGCGTACGTTGCTGCGTACAACCCCGAAAGTGGGAAGACTACCATGCTATATCCCATACTTTTCAGTTCATCAGCTGAAAAGGTAGGGGTTACCCCATTTTCAATCATGTTAGCCAATAATGGAGCATTAATCTTCTTAGGAATCTCTCGAAGTTCCTCTTCTGATTGAGGAGCTTCTACAAAGACCACATCTGCTCCCTCCTTACGATACATTTTTCCTCTTTTTATTGCCTCGTCAATACCCAAGGGTGCTCGTGCATCGGTTCTCGCTACTATTATGAAATTTTTATTTTCGCTGGCCGTAACTGCAGCACGCAACTTTTGGATATATTCATCGACTCTGATTACCTCTTTGCCACGCATATGACCGCACCTTTTTGGCCAAACTTGATCCTCAAGAAAAATTCCTGCAGCTCCATATGCTATTAAATCATTCACTATTTTCCAAACAGTAAGAGGATTACCATATCCAGTGTCTACATCAACTATCACTGGAAGGTCAACGGATCTGATTATTCTTCTTGCATTCTCAATATTCTCTCCTGCATTTAGAAAACCAAAATCGGGCATTCCCAATAATGACGCAGCAGACCCATATCCAGTCTGAAATATTGCCTGAAATCCAACATTTTCGGCAACCTTTGCACTTAACGCATCAAAAACTCCAGGAATAACTATAATTTCATTTCTTTGGTCCATTTTCTCCTTTAGCAATCTTTTCTTATCTAAACTCATTATCTTGTTTAAGATTTTCAGATTTATTTATCTATTCTAATTTCTGTCCTTTTGGCTGCTCAGTAATTTCATAAGTGCCATCAGAAAGAGTGTTCAATTTGATCTTACAATTTCTACACTCATAGTAATTGATCTGTTGATCGTGCATTATAGATCCATTCAACCATATCATGAGTGTACCGCATGAGGGACAATTCATTGTCATTATATTGGGTTAATTCCTAGTTAAATGGGTATTTATAGTTATTAGTATAAAAAGAGAGCATGGCTTTAGCGCAAGAGATATTATTAGATGGAGATCCGTTCTTTAATTTTATCAATAGTCTGAAAACCGACTCAACAAAAGAGGGTTATCGTAATGCACTACTGAGGTTTATGCAGCATTTTCATATCAAAGATACTAATACATTATCGCAATTACCACCGAAGGATATCGAATCGTATTTGAAAAATTACATACAATTTCTAAAAGAGGAAAAAGGTCATTGCAGTCAATGAATATGGTATTAAGCGCTGTGAACCACTTTTGCGTTATGAACGATATTGTCGTAAATTATAAAAAAATATGTAAATTCAAGTCTCCCACAAAGAAACATAATTTTGACAAGGCTTATACACATCAAGATATTTCAAAGGTGCTCCAACTTTCCCCATTGCGCCTAAAAGTTGCTATTTTGATCTATGCTTCAACAGGTATGAGAAAAGGTGCGTTGGTATCATTGAAAATAAGAAACCTCAAAAAGACTGATAATTTTTACAAATTTACAGTCTATGAAGGTGAAAAGGAACAATATTATACATTTTGCACTCCTGAAACTGCCA
>JBKPGB010000199.1:0-1534 GCA_046729135.1 Thermoproteota archaeon
GTTTAAAAAAGATTAAAACCAACTAATATTCGCTGTTAAAATGCTGTCTGATCATATTATGAACTATTATGCGATTTTAGGAGTGTCACAACATGCAAAATATAGAGAAATTAAAGCCGCCTATAGACGTCTAGCTTTGAAATATCATCCAGATAGAAATAGTTCGCCTGTGTCTGAAAAAAGTATTAAAATAATAAATGCTGCTTTTGAAGTTCTTTCAGATAAAGATAAAAGAAAACAATATGATGAGAAGCTAGCTAACAGTTCCTCATTTCATGCTAGTAGCAGTACTGCTTATTCTGATTCAGATCATAACAATAGTCATGACAACTACTACGATTACGACAATACATTCTTTAGAAATGGTAAAAGAAGTGAGGTGGGTGCCAAGTCAGAAGGGGAATCATCGGTAAGAAAAATATTCGGTAAAACAAAAGGCCGTTACCAAATAACCATTGAACCTAGCCTGTGTATGGCTTTTGGAAGCTGTGAAACACTTGCCCCAAATGTTTTCGAAGTAGACAAGAATAGAATTCTCAATCCGAAGGCAACGGTAAAGTCTGAAACTGGTAATGATTTTGAATCAATACTTGATGCAGCTGAGACATGCCCAACTAAAGCAATCATAATAAGAGATAGATATACTGGCAGGCAGATTTATCCTTGAAGTTCTATGAAAGAAGGACACAACGTAATACTGATGATAAAAACTGCAATCGATTTAATTATATTGATACCATAGAAGGTACATGTTCAAGTTCCAAGATCTTTTATCTTAAAGAATGAAGAAGAAGTTTTAAGAAAATTACCCTAGTGTTCCGATGTAATAGAATCATCTTAATGTCTGTATATCAAATGGTTCTTTTATAGAATGTAACATATACAACATTTTTTTGATATAGTTTTTCTTTGAAGGGACCTCTATTAATTTCCGTTGATAAAACTCTATCAAATGATTTATGAAGCAGTGTACTTCCTCAGTTTCTGATAGATAAGTAAGTATCTTGGCATACCAGTATTCTACTAATGCATCTTCACCATATTTTTGTTCCAATTCTAGAAGAAATGAAAAATTGGAGTGACATTTTCTACATAAACCCCCATGTGCATCAGCATATGATTTTTCTGTCACATGACCACACCTTGCTTTCATAATTATTACTATTGGGAGTAAGGATAGTAAATATAAATCATAATTAATCCTATACTTAAGCCTAAACTCAATATGCATAAAGGAACTAAATGCGGCTTCTTGTGCATAATACGGTTGTGCATAATACGACAAAAGACTAATTCAATAAACAAACCACTTATTAGTGATGAATTGTATATAATACCAGACAAGCCATGTCATATAATATAGACGAGGGTAGCAAAGACTATTTGGGAGGTGCATCTAAGTTTAAGCCTGTAAAGGTGGAACTTAAAGTTTCAAATGCAAAAGGGACGAATGAAGTCAATTACTGGGTTAACGAAATTACAAATCAATATGCAGATTTTGTTATAACAAATGTTAAAGCCGATCCTAACCAAA
>JBKPGB010000200.1:0-7198 GCA_046729135.1 Thermoproteota archaeon
ATAATGGAGAATTTGGTAAAGGAGTAAGGATTGCTGTAGTCATGCCTACATTTACTGCTGCAGCATACGACCATTCGTTTTACGTATTTTACAATAAATACATGAATGTTACACGAGGAGTAAATATCACAAAAGACTTGAATTTGCTTTCCAATAAAGTCACCAACAAACCGTCTTTAGATGCATCAGGAATTGCCATGCTATACTTGCTTGGAAATCTTAAATGGGTAAGACCAGAAGCAAACATTGCGTTTCTAACAGATCAGGATGTTGATAAAGGCTCCATATTTCAAGCAAACGGAAGTAATGCTTATGATGTCATAATTCTAGGCCATCAAGAATACGTTACTCAAAGAGAGTATGACAACTTTAAGCAATTTGTAGGATCTGGAGGTACAATGATTATTTTGGATGGAAATGTTTTTTATGCAGAAGTCAAATACGATAATAAAACAGATACTGTAACACTTGTTAAAGGTCATAGCTGGGCTTTCAATGGCAAGTCTGCTTGGCGAAGTGTAAACGAAAGATGGGAAAACGAGACAGCGCAATGGGTTGGAAGTAATTATATCAGTGATATATCTGAATTTAGCAACAATCCCTTTGGTTATAAACCTCATGAGGAACAATATATTACAAATCCTAAAGACATAATTTTACTAAATTATAATGCAACAATATCACCTAGCACTAATAGAACAGGTAGTGTAGTAGTTGCAACTTATGAACTAAATTATCTAAAAGGAAGAGTAATTGCTCTTGGGCTATATTCAGACGATATTATAGTTAATGGTGCCTTTGATCGTTACTTTGATAGTTTAATTTTACAATATGCTGTGAGGACGCAGGATTAATTAAAAGTAGGGTAAAATAGATTTGAACACTAAGTTGAAAGCGAGATTAAAAATTACGATGAGTAAGACAAATGCGATTATTACATATTCCTAGTCTCTACATTTTTACAACATGAATCAATATCCTTTAACAAGCAAGTATCTTACATAATTCGGTTAAGCAGGATTATTTTTCGCTAAAAATTGATGACTACATGGTTGTGGATATAGAAAATCTCCAATACACGCATTATTAAAAGGTTAATAAACAGAAGTGTCGTCCAACAGGTCATGAAAAATAGTAGAAATATTCATAACTAATATTTGCAAGTCAATAAACTCGCAATACGAGCATGAATTTTGTTCTTATTTTCATTCCATATCTAACTGAGTTAGCGGAACGAAAAGTAACATTCACCACATTCAATTTCATCAATATGCGGAAGGTACTAACAATAATTACTATCATCTGCAGTAGAGCATTACTTTCCCATGTGATTCAATTTACACAATAGTTACCATTAAATAGTTAATTAAGATAACTTAACAATATTAAGTAAGAGACTTATAGATTAGGCCCTATTATCAATTGAAATGTCTCTAAAAACGAAACGATTGGTAAAGTTTCCTATTGGCAGGTATGCTCCAATGATATCACTCTGTATCTTGGCCGTATCGTTAATATCAATGCCAGTATTTGCACAACAAACGAATTTTGTGGCAAGCTTGTCAGGCAAAACTCTATCACTGAGTATAGATGTTACAGAAAAACTTGAATCTAGATAATATACTGGAGAAGAGAGTCAGAGCAAAAAAAACATTAGTAGGAGCTATAGAAGCTAAATCTGACAGTTTCATCTTGGTCACTTCGCCCTCCGGTGAAAAATACAATATACCAAAATCACATATCGAACGTAGAATTGGTAACGAGTTTATGCTTGACATATCATTTAAAGATTTACAGAGATACAGGATCAAGTAGGTGAATACCGTAATAATGGATTAAACTATATATTCTATTAATTATATTAATTAGCTGAAGGTAATGAATGATAACAAGATTGATAAATTAAGTTCTGAGAACGAAGACAATTGGTTATCAAGGTATTCACTATTCATCGGAAGAATAGATGGGGTACCTGTTTATATAAATTTCAGTTCTGCGTTTGTTTTTATTCTTATTGCATGGACACTTTCTAGTACGATTTTACCAAACAATTATCCAGGTTTAGTACAGTCGACCTATATAATATTAGGAATAGCATGTGCATTAATTTCATTATTTTCAATTTTGCTTCATGAAGTTGGCCATTCCATTATAGCAAGCAAATATGGAATCAAATTTCAAAAAATTATACTATTTGCCTTGGGAGGGATTGCCTTAAGTCGAACTGAAATAACTGTTCCTAAAAAAGAAATATTTATGGCACTTGCTGGCCCTCTAATAAGTTTCACTATTTCTAGTCTTTCCTTTCTACTTTGGTTCGTATTTTTTCAAAGTCATATGTTTATTTCACAAAATTCACCTATCGATACGATCTTCTTCTATAGTGGAATTATTAACCTCGTCATTGGTCTTTTCAATCTCTTACCCATATTCCCGTGTGATGGGGGAAGAATATTGAGATCTTTTTTGACCTATTATACACACGACCACTTTAAGGCTACAATAGCTGCTATAAGGATAGGGATGATTATGTCAATTTGTATTCTTGTAACAGGGGTGGCTATAGGTGTGAAGTTTTCTTTTGTGGGTGGTATTTGGCTAATGTTATTAGCATTCTTTTTGATGAGAGGATCCAGATTATACTACAACATATATCAAAAATTGTATTCCTGAAATTAAATTGCATTCTCTTGATAATCTCGATGTCAACCAGGTTTAATAATCTCTAGCGCAAATAATTATAATATTTATAATTGGAGATCATCGGACATGGCGGAAATTAAATCTATCAACTTGCGAAACAAAGAGGAAAAATCTATTATCGATAAAATTTTTCGAGTTACTAAAGAATTGAGCTTTCCTGATGATAGAATAAATTTCATAGAGCAGATGATCTATTTAAGTAAGTTATTGATGAAGTATGATCTAAATATATCAACCACATTTAGAACTGTAGATGAAAAGGCACAAGATCCTACATACTATGTAGCTACATATTTTGATACTAAAGATCTTGAACAAGCTTTATGGGTATATAGAATGATCAGGCTTTTGGCTAGATATGTTCTTCTTTACGATAAATTTTTTGAGACAAAAAATAAGAGATATGTATTGCTGGCCAGAAAAGTGCGCCGGTCCATAAATGAAATCCTTGCGAATGAAATCGATAAACATCATCTTAAGTATTCAATAGATTTTTCATTAAAACAATTCTGGCCATTTTGGAAGTTTGAGCAGATTGTTAAAAGTCGTATACTTCAAGGCAGCACTTTTTCATATAATGAAATAAGAAATTTTAGCCTATGTAAATCATCAGACGCATCAACAATTTATACAAGAGTTTTGGACGCCAAGTTACCAAGCTTTAATGAAAACGTCTCCCTAGTTCTTCATTATAATCAAGCGTTACTTGATCTAATGGATGACTGGGAGGATGTAGAGGAAGATATTCGAGGAGACATGCCTAATGTCTTTGTTATGGCTGCCATTGAAAATGTTCCTTACGGCATAATAAAAAAATATAATATTACTAAGTTAAAGAATACTATATTGAATTCATTAGAATCATCAAAATCACATATTATTAGATTGGTAGGCGAGTATCAGGCATCAATCAGAAATATTTCTATTCCTAGCAATCTAGTCTTCATAAAATTGGCCTCCGATCATCATGCTCGAACATTAAGACACGCGATATCGTCATAAGCAGATTCTTAAATGTTCAAGAACAGAAATCGCTAAGGAAGGTTATCAATAGTTATGGGGTGGGAGGAAAAGATAATGTGGATTATAAGTGAAGGTTATGAGATATTTTTTATAGTCACAGTTAATTTCAAGCTCGTTTAGATAAGTTTATTTATTGTGGGTATTATTATTGAGATTATGAGAGGTAGATGGGCTTCAGCAGCAATAGGTGCAGGCGTAGCCAGACGTCGAGCGGGAGCGGAAATGGAGCAACAAGATGCAGCTCATCAGCAGGAAATTGATCGGTTAAAAGCAGAGCAACAAAGACAGATAGATGAGTTAAAGCAACAACAACAACAATCAAAGCCTCAGCAATCATCCGGTCAGGAAGATGTTACTCAGAAACTGCAAAAGTTAGCGGATCTTAAAAAGCAAGGAATCTTATCGGACGAAGAATTTCAGAAACTCAAAATGGAATTATTAGCGAAGTTATAAAATCCAATATCAACTTTAGAACTCTACATTTGATCAATAATATGATAGTTCGACGATGTATTTCTAGAGTACACTAAGCAAACTCATTAGTTAATTCTTATTTATTAGATCTTTGGCTTGGCAGCACCATGGGATTTTTGAATCCATTTTTTATAGATCAATAGAAAACTTTAATGGTAGCTTTAAAGGATTGAGGGCATGACACAAGCAGATAACAAGACAGTTGCTCGAGGATTTATTCAAGCTGCATTTATTGAACGAAAATTAGATGAGGTAAAAAACTTTGTTACTCCTGATATAACTTATCATGGAATGGATGAAGTTAAAGGTCTGGAGAATTTCAAACAGTGGGTAGCCGAAGATCTCAAGGCATTTCAAGATATGAACATCACAATAGAAGATGAATTTGGGGAACAAGATAAACTTGCAATGAGATGGACCTTGAAAGGCATATTTGCAAAGAAATTAGAGGATAGTCAACCAAGTCAAGAGAAGTTTGAGACTAAAGGGGTGGAGATTTTTCATTTTCAAAATGGTAAAATCAAGGAAGCATGGACGATATTTGGAACTATGGACAATTTTAAATAACCCGACACCGACCAGCATTGCTTAATGTTGTTACTCGAGTACGGTCAAACTCTACAAAGCAATAAAAACACACTTATATTTTCACTTTTTTTATTTCATTACTGAATGTTGAAATCTACGAATGATTTTCAAAGAGCTTTAATCTTCCAAGGAGGTGGTTCACTTGGAGCGTATGAAGCTGGCGCTTACAAGGCATTTTATGAATTGGCTTCAGAAAGAGACAAAATTATAGGAAGGGAAGATAAACCGTTATTTGATATTGTTGCTGGCACTTCCATAGGCGCTATGAATGCATCTGTTCTGGTAAGTTATGTGAAAGAAAAAAAGACTTGGAGAGGATCTGCAGAAAGGTTAATTGAATTCTGGGAACATCTTGCTACCGAATCAGTTGTTGATAAAATGCCAGGTTTTACTCAATGGTGGGATTATTGGCATTATCTTAACAATATCGTAGCTACAAGTGAATCAGCAAGAAGGTATTACAATACAAAGCAGTTCATACTTAAAGGGGTACCTAATGTGTTCAATCCTTCTCAGACTTTGACAGATAAGACGTTTTTAGATCCTTCTAATGTGTGGTATCTTTATAGTAATGGACCATTAAAGCAAAGTCTAGAGAAATTTGCAAAATTCCCGATAGCCACCAGTTATGACAAAAAAGAACCCAGACTACTCTTGGTGGCTGTAGACGTACAGGAGGGAAGCACTGTAGTATTTGATAGTTATGAGAAAGCAGATGGTAACCGCAAAACTGAATATGGACGTTACGGTATGGAATTTGCACATAATGGTAACGAAGGATTCGAACACGTAATCAGATATAATAATGGAATAGAAGTTGAATTTGTTCTTGCAAGTGGTTCTGTACCCGTTAACTACGACTACACCAAGTTAATGGTTGAAGATTACAGTAACAAACACAAAATCAAGAGCGAAAATGAAGCTAAGAAAAAATCGCAAAGTGGAAAAACCACTAATAAGAAAGTACGTTACTTTTGGGATGGAGGGATTATTGCCAATACTCCACTTAGGGAGGCGGTCATGGAACACCGCAGGTATTGGCATTATGTTAGAAAATCTGAAGCTCCAATTCTACGTGCTTTCATAATTAACGTACATCCCATCAAACAAGAATATTTACCTGCTAATTATGATGGAGTAGTAGATAGAAAAAACGACTTGACGTATCATGACAGAACTTTGTTTGATGAGAGGATGGCAATAATGATAACGGATTATGTTAATATTATCAACAATCTAATTAAGCTGGCCGAAGATAATAAGATTAGAAAGGCCTTAGTGGAAAACATCTTGCAACAGCAGGCCTTATCGAGAAATTTTATGACTGGGAAGCATTTTAAATACGCAGATCTCATAGTAGGCATGGTCTCTGTCGACCTAGTAGTTAGAGTAGAGCGAAAGAACGATATACATACAATAGCAAATAAGACATTTGATTTTTCAAACACTACTATACGGCAGCTGATAAAAGATGGATATGAAGAAGCTCTAGACCAAGGTACTAAAATACTCCAGCAGTGGATTTCTGAACGGATTAAATAACACAATTATTAGATTAAATAACACAATTATTAGATTAGCTCAAAATTGAGACGCATTTAAACGTATTTGCAATTTATGGATGAATCTGATAGAATGGAATGGAATGGAGTACGACGTTTAGCTAGTGAGAGCAAATGATCTAGGGTCTAATAATTCAAACTCGTCAAGAAAGGTATTCCAGGTTTCGTCTGGTATGTGACTTAAATCTAGTTTACTTTTACGCCATTCGTCCAGATGATTAATCGCTTTTTTAAAGCGTTCTATACTCATTACTAATCCATAGTAATCTCCTACTCTATCTAATGTGGTCTTATAATGTTCTTTATTTCCTGAAGCGGTGGCATCAGATATCAACCCTACATCATATCCTATGTTAAATCCGTCTCTTAATGATGTCTCTACACAAATTGAAGTATCGATTCCCGTAAAAAATAGCAAGTTAATACCTTCGCTCTGAAGCCAGACCCGTAGCTCAGTATCTTGGAAAGCTGAATCTCTCCGTTTGATGACTACATGATCATTCTCTGTCGGTTTTAGCTCATCGATGGTAACTCCATCCCATGTGCCACTGACACAAATAGGAATCTTGTGTCGCTCTTGCCTTGTTTTTGGCAGAAAGTTGTGTATTTTTGTTAACACATCAATTCCGCTAGCCTCCTTGACTGCCTCCGTATAAAAGATAGGAATTTCTTTACCTCTACAGAAATCAATTACATCCTTGAGCTTGGGTATTATCTCCCTGTAATTGGAAGTGTTCATTCCCAATTTGTCATAAGAACCACCTTTACTAACAAAACCGTTTTGCATATCTACTACGATCAGAGCAGGTACAACTTTACGGCCTGATGGAAAACTAACTTGAAACATT
>JBKPGB010000201.1:0-16200 GCA_046729135.1 Thermoproteota archaeon
ATTGTCTCTTTCAAAAGTGACACACATAAAAATTCTAATTCTATTGATAAATACACTGCCATTTTCACAGTTCTTAACTTAACTACAAAGGCATTAATTGCGGCCAATCTTGCAGATGAAAGTCTTAAGGAATATGGACTATCACACGGGCTTGACTCCAAACAGGCTTCTAATTTGTTAAATATGAGCATTGGCATGATTATGAAAATGAACAAATTACCCATAATGAACATGACAGACGATACTAGTAGACCTGGTCCTGATAAGATTCCTTCAATCTCCTCTAACCATTCGTTTAATGATTTGTTATCCCGAAATTATAAAGACGTTAAAATTAAAGTCAATTACGAAACTTCGACAATGCTTGCGAAATCATTGAAAATGTTATTCTCAAAGGAGCTGCAAAATGCCAACTTGCAAAATTCCTCTGGTTTAATGCCAATTCCAACAATTATGAAAATTAAGGCTTTAAAGGATTTGGGGCAAGGGATAGATAAGCTCAATTTGGCAGTAAATAGGAATTCATCGTTGGAAGAAGTGTACAACATTGTTCATGGGCAAATTCATCCTAATCTATTTTTAGCATTTAATTTGAAACTTAAATCAGAATGAATTGATATGGACCAGAAGTGTAGTGAGGTATATTAACCACAGATGCCGCGAAGTATCATAACAATTAACGTAGGATTTACATAAAGTGGAAATAAATGAGTGAATTAGACTCCTAGACAAAATCAAGGAACTTCAGAAAGTTTGTAAAATAGTCTCTAAATTGAAATCGTAATTGATAGAAGAGTTACCAGACTATGGATACGACCCTTTTTTTTTAAATAATGACGAAATAACGACTGGGATATTGAATAATATCTCGGAAATAAAAATCCATTTACTCACCGGACACCTTCTTTAATTTCATAAAGAACAAAGATACCTCCGCAGACCGATCCCTTGACAAATTTACGTTATGAAGATTTATTTCAATACCTTGAATTTGCAAAAAAGGCTAACAAATGTCATTGAACTATTCAGAATGAATTAAGTGACCATTCACTCAGATTTATTTGTGGCCAAATTATTTTGATCTCAGTTGAATCGTTTACGATGAAAAACAACGAGCAGATATGTGTGGATATCTCTCCAGGAGATGATGACTCTGAATCGCCTTATCTTTATGTAAACCCTATCCGTTTGATGAAAAAATGGTTGACCAGTCATTGGCTATAGGTAAATGGGATACAATTGGTTGGAACGGAATTAAAGTAGAATGGAATGAACTTGAAGATAAAATAGAACAAGAAATTTCTTCAACAATATATGATTTATTTTTAGTTGCAAAACGTTGACCCAGCAATAGTAGTCTTCATCCTAACCGCAATTAATTTTCCGTTATTCAATTGCAAGAAATAAAATTGCAACGGCTCTTATAGTTCTAATTTCCCTTTATTTTTGACGTATCATGATTTATTATTCTGGCTTGAGATGAATCGCATTGTTATGACTTGTCGTATCGAATTATAAAATCTTTGTACTTTCCCGTATATTGTCCGTACTCCATTTTTACTTCGTCAACTCTCGCATTCTCAGGGCCGATCTTACTCCACTGTACTACCTGATTAACATCTTCTTTGTTTCCTTCAAGCAATGCTTCCACGTTTCCATCTAGCAAATTTCTTACCCATCCTACAACAGAATTTTTCATTGCAACTTGCTGCATATTAAATCTAAAATATACTCCTTGAACCTTCCCCCTAACTATCAATCGAACGGATATTGATTCTTTGTCATCTGGTATTGAATTTTTAGAGCGTCTGAAAATCACATTATTTTTCTGTGTAGCGCTATATTATATATATTCAATTAATAATTGTGTCAAAAGATTGCATAGGTACTATTAGATTTGAGATTAAGCTATTGCCCCGTATCATCCAAACTTTTTATACCTATATGCTATGCATAATTCCAGTACAAAATGAGGACCAAATTTGGCTTTACCCAAGGGTTAAATATCGCAAGACTAGGTCTGGATGAAATACAAATAATGACAGCTTGTCAAATTGCGGATAGGATTGATTATGATTCAATCTGGTCAATGGATCATTCAAACGTACCACAATGGAAAAATGCAGTTGTTAATGATGCATGGTTATTACTTGCAGCAATTGGCGCAGTTACCAGAAATGTTGAATTAGGTACGTGCGTGACTGATGCAATAAGAAGACATCCTTCAACTATTGCACTTTCATCAATTACCTTGGATAGGCTAACTAATGGTAGAGCAATATTAGGCATCGGTGCAGGAGAAGCCCAAAATGTAGTCGATTTTGGAATAGAATTCAAAAAGCCAGTAACTAAATTTAGAGAGCAATTGGAAGTTATAGAAACTTTATTTGAATCCGATCCTGATAATAGGGTAAACTATAATGGAGAGTACTATAAACTCGTTAATGCATGTTTGCAGGCAAAGAGCATTAGAAAGCCAAGGCCACCAGTTTATATCGCAGCAGGAGCACCGAAAACCTTAGAGCTATGCGCTATCTACGGAGATGGTTGGATACCAATAGGATATACTCCTGCATTGTTTAAACATCATGCAGACATTATTAGAGATCATGCAAAAAGAATGGGTAGGGATATTAGCAATTTTCAATTCGCAAATGATGTAGATGTTTATTTTACTGATGATGGCGAAGAGGCATGGAACAAGATGAAGAACGCAGTCAAGGTCAGTTTATACAAGCCAGAATTATTGAAGGTTCACAATATCCAACAGGATTCAGAATTTGATTTCAGAAGATATTTTACAGAATATGCAATGAATAAACCAGAATTGATGGAACAAATGAAAAGAGCTGCTATGCAAATCCCCGATGATGTGGCAAGGAGTGCAATAGGGGTTGGTAGGCCTGATGACGTGATAGAAATGTTAGAACGTTTTATTGAGGGAGGAACAAACCACTTTATAATTAGGTTCTGGGGAGACGGATATTTCAAAAACATAGAGTTATTTGGTAAAAAAGTAATTCCATATTTTAGAGAACAGGAAAAATAATTTACGGATGTCAATTGTAAAGCTGAACTGGAGACTTGTCTCTTGAACTTAGTGTATTCAAGAATTAGATTTATTAAAAAAGGTGTCAAGATTCAGGTAAGTTTTATTTCTATTTCCTTTGGCATAAACAAGTGGATTTGCATCAAAACCCAATAAGCGCAAGCTATCCGCAAAACTTTCAGCAAAGCCATGAAAAGTATAGATCTTCTCAGGGTTGCATTTCTTGACCACTGTTATTAAATCATCATAATCACAGTGGTCGCTTAGAGGAAAACAATAATCTAGCCCCAATGCATATTTGTAATATGGCTTCACAGCCCATCCACTGAATCCGATAGATAAAGCGCCATATTTTTTCTTGATGTAATTGAGAAATCCATTCCTGCATGAGGCCAGCGGAGCGATCAGTAGCCATGGCTGGTGAGAAGACAGGATATTGTTATTTTCTGCTTCTGAAAAAGTAAGATAATTGTCCATACTGATTCCAAACTCAGAATAAAGTTTGTTCATTTCGTCTATTGAATCGTGTATGATTAATGGTTTCCAATGTCTAAAAACATTTGTGAGAACTTGTGCTTTTCCTAGAGTGTATCCTAATAAAATAACTGGTATACCTTGATGATACATTTCTGAAATTATTAAATTTGCTTTGTGTATAGTGGTTTCAAATTTTGGAAAAATGTAGTCAGGATCGCCAAATGTAGATTCTATTATGAGAATTCTTGCCTTGGGTATAATTGCCGGATTCATAAACGCTCTTTTTCTTATTGAAATATCACCGGTGTAATACAATTCATCTTCTATAAGGAGTCCATTTGAACCAAGAATATGTCCTGAATCCAGTAATCTGAAATCATGTTCTTGATACATATCACCAAATTTGTACCCACGATGCATTGCAATTTTATGAGTTATTTTTGAAGTGATAATCTTATTCCCGTTCTCTTTAACACATCTGTATAAATGATCACTATGTGCATGTGAAACAAAAATGAAATCAGAATTAGGTTGTTTATTTGGATCAAGGGATATTTTTTTACTTTTGTTGTCCACTGTTATGCCACAATTGTCTACCGAAACATGAAGCATCAGTTTCTTTGAATTTCGGACAGTATATTAATATTAGTATAACGACTTATGTCAAGAACTAATTTTGAATTCTACTGATAATCTCAATTTCTCATTGACCTAGGGTTTCCAAGTAAAATTTAATTTATGTTAAATTTCTAATTTTGAGTAATGATTCTGAGCCGATATTGGTTTATATTTTCTATTATTAATATGGTTTCACTTCTTATTTGTCTTGAATTCTTTATTTTGCATGAGTACAATAATTTTGATTCATATATATATGGACAAACTGCTTTTACTAATTCGTCCGGTTTAGTTGATAAATCAACAAATGCATCTTTTAATGCTGAAGGAACAATTAACACTATTTTGTTTTCTCAAGATACATCCAACAATACAAAACCGTTAGTCAAAGATATCAATACAAATTATTCTTCGAAATATCTTCTAGGTGGAAAATGGAGGTTGGACGTCTTGAATGATAATGTAACCTATTTCAAAAGCAACTTTACAATGATAGATACCGGCGGACACGATATTCACTTTCACACAATTGTCTATAAGCCAGGTTCAACTCAACCAGTCACTCTAGACCAACAAGGAAAACCTGGGATTTTGTTTAAATATAAAAATAATAATACCGCAGGTTTTAATAGTTATGTCGATATCTATACCAACGGCGTTTTGGAATGGGAAGGCGTTCCTATAAAAGTAACTCTCATGAATGAAAAAGTAATTATGATGGATATCAAAGATAAAAAGACGGGAGAGCACTTTTTGAAAAACCCCATATATGGCTTAATAAATTCTGTCGATCTGATCCATCAATAAACCTTTGTTCTCCACTTATTATATTATGACTCATACACCAAACTAAGTGAGTACTACCTCTAATTTTCTATTTTTGAGGGCATTTTTTATTTCCAGTGCAATTCTTCTACCCATACTCATGCCATTTTGGAATAAGAGATCAGAGTATTGTGATCCAGAAACATATAGATTTGTTCCAGCAACAATTCTTGCAGAAAATTCAAAAGTAATGAATCTTGCATCCTTAGTATAGACTCCTTCCAAACAAAAAGGTCCAGGAATTCCAGGGGGGACTAGTTTTTCGGAAGCCTGTACAAAATTTTTCCCCATTTCATATACGCCTTCAAGAAGTGATTCTCTGAGAACTAGAGGGATATTCCCTACTACGTTGTATGTAGGTTCTATAGGAACATTAAGTTGATGTTTTGATGGGATGCGAGAAATACCATCAATATCAGATTCGTACCTCCTATCAACTCCCATGAACTCGATCTCACCCGAGATTGGAGAATAAAAGAAATGAAGGTAGACAGGAACTCCCCTTACATATTCCTGAATATACAGCGAATTTTCATCAGTAACAATGTTATCATTTAAGAGCTTGTTGTATCCTTCGTCAAAACCCTTCTGATCAGACGTGAGAAAATATCCTTTGCCACCAGCAGCTCCATGTAACTTTACAATACAAAGATCATTTATTTCTCTTTTAGATTTTATCGTTCTTGGTATTTGTAATTTTGATTCTAACATCAGTTTTTGTTTAAGATTTCTATCTGCTTCCCATCTTAATATAAATTTATTACCAAAAAAAGGAACATTAATACTTTCTATTTCTTCAGAACTTAAAGAAGAAATTAGAGTACCGTGAGGTATAAGAATACAATTCAATTTGTTCAATCTGTTCTGAATATCCGACTCTAAAATATCCCGAAATTTGTCAACTAATATCACATGATCAATAAAACTAAATCTATTGTACACATGATACCTCCTTTTTTCCGTTATCAGTAGAGTCTCAAATCCTTCATCCTTTGCTCCTTTTAAAACCTGAAGAGAACAGTGAGACCCGAGAGTTCCTATAATTTTTCGCAAATTGTATATCGTAAAGCACTACTACGCCTAGGAAATTAATATTATTCGAAATTCAGTTTGTTCGTACAAGAGAATCCAGTTATTTCTTTGCAAATGTCAGAAATTCTGCTATCAATTTAACGACGAAACCTATTCCGCCCACGATACCAATACCCAACAGTACCAATCTGAGATGGGTCTTATAGTCATCTTTGCTGGTTTTCTTTGCGAGCTTTAATACTTGAATTATTTCCGACACTTTTTGTTGTACAATGGACAAAAATTTACATTTTATCCATTATTCAACTATTTGAATCTATCGTTATTGAAGTATATCCCTATTGGATAGAAATGTGCTGAACAACGTCTGGACATGACAATCCACTTTCTATTGCAAAAAAACAAAAATTACCAACCCAAATCTGCATTTGAAATTTGTATTTCGATATAGTTATAAGAAGTGTAAGTTGTCATCGTTATTTCCACTATTGACTTCTGACTAGAGTTATAACATAGTGTTTTAATAGTCTAGAAACAAAAATTTGTCACGAGGATATTTTGAAGTAAGTTTAATGTATTACTTCGTTATGGTATAAGATTTCCTTTTTTAAAGAGCAGATTTTCTGTAAATCTCAGCTCATGATTGGTTAAATTACTTAGTAAAAATACGCTCCTTCTCTGTCCTTTGCATCTCTACAAAGGTTTCAGTATTTTGGACTCCTTCAATCTTTCCAATTTGTTTTATAACAACATTATGAAGTTCCTCGAGGGTAGTAGCACTGATAGTTACCAAGATATCGAACCTACCAGTCACTTCAGAAATAGATATTATTTGAAATATCTTCAATAATGCAGCGTGAATTTCCTCTTTTAATTTTGGGTCCCTATTTATCCCAACTACTGCTTTGACATTAATCCCTAAAAGAGGCTCATTCACAATTATCGTAGATTTTTGGATCAAATTTCTTTTGTAAAGTCTCTTAATCCTACTGTATAAAACTGATGAATTTGTAGATAATAATTTACTCAATCGAGGTACTGAAATATTAGCATTCTTACATAGTTCTGACAATATTTTCATATCTAGATCGTCGAATTTTTGCAATATCTAGTCAATAATAATCATGAGTATTAATAAATGTAGTTTTTAATTCAAATGGTGTATAATTACATATTCCATCCAAGTAACGTGACTACAATAATGACAATCAGTTCCAAAATTGTATGTGTATCATCGAAATCTGATGACAAACTTTTAGTTAAATAATATTAATACAAAAAATCCCTGCTAATACATCCTAGCTTTCTACCAACCTAAAAGAAACTATATATATTTAAGAAGCCATATTTAGGCTCACCTAATGCTACTCCCATCAGAAATTGAATCCAAATTATTAATTCCTGCAGTAAGAGCAATATTATCTAAGGAGCTGGTAACTGAAAAGGGGCTGAAGGAAGAGGAGGTAGCTCGAATGCTAGGAATTACTCAGGCAGCAGTAAGCAACTACCTAAGGGGTACGCGTGGTGATAATGAATTAATATCAAAACTTATGTCACTAAGTGAAATCATGAGTATGATAAAAGAAATAAGTGATGATTTATCTACCAACAGAGCATACACGGCAAAAACATTATCAAAATTTATCGCACTCTGCAATTATATGCGTTACTCGCTTATCATATGTGATGCTCATCATAGCCTTGAAAGAAATATTGATGAAAAAGTATGCGAACAATGCAAGGTTACCTTGACTGGAGCCCAACAATAATCAGGTAAATAAAACTAGATTTCTATTTGTTCTATTGTGTACGGGCCATATTCAATACAATAGAAATTACTTCTGATCCTTTCAGTGTTCCTATCGATCCTTTATTTCCCCATGATTCCGTAAAGCGTTGACTTTCATCACTTTTGATACCATTGCCTGATACCAACAATGGAATTGGATCATCTGTATGTGACTTTCTTATACAAGGAGTAGAGTGATCACCTGAAATAACCACTATATGTTGTTTGGTTACGCATTTCAAAAACACACCAAAGAAATTTTCATCTATCAATTCAATATTAGATTTTTTACCCAATGCATCGCCATCGTGTCCATATTCATCAGGTCCTTTTATGTGAACATATACAAGATTATACGAGTTAAGAATTTCCGCAACCTCTTTTCCTTTTTGTTCATAATCATCAATTTTTTGTGAACGAAATATATCCATCCCAAGTATTTTAGCTATACCAATTTCTACAGGCATGTCTACCAGACAGGAAGTAGAAATTCCATACTTCTCATTAATTGGTTGAAGGGAGGGAACAGCATTGCCAGCGTCGCGCAACAATATTACGCTCATTGGTTTCTTATTATTTGAAATCCGATTTAGATTTACTTGATGCTCCTTCAACAAAGAAATAGATTTACGAGTAAATTCATTGACAATTTTTGCTGACAAGATCGATGATTCAGAATTGTCTTCTGATTGAGACTCCTGAACAACCATAGCTTCAACATCAGTTTTGGCAATACCTATACCATTTAATTTACCATATGCAGGATCGGTATTAGTTATTTTACCAGAGAGATATTTTTTGTTATGTCTAAATTTAATAATTACACGGTGAGAGATAGTCGGCGTTATTTTAACTGAAACGTCTGGATCATCAAATTTAACATTGTCTTCCAAATATGCACAGATGCTGTTTGCTTCCTGCTCGAGTATATCACGACCCGCGCGTCTATCGATTATTCTATTACTATCTAAGGTTGCAAAATTACCTCTTAAAGCAAGATCCCCGTCGCAAAAATCGACTCCGCAGCCAATTATTTCTATTATGCCCCTTCCGGCATATTTTTTTCCCTGAAAATCATAACCGAGCATATTGAATACAGCGATATCTGATTGAGGAGAGATACCCTTCCCTACGCTTATCACCTGACCCATTTTCCCTTTTCTTGCCAGTGAATCAATATTTGGGGTTTTGGCGGCCTCCAGCGGAGTCTGACCATTCAAGCTTGGATTTGGAAGATCACCTATTCCATCAAGTAGAACGTACAATATTCTTAATTCTTGATTATCAGACAATGTTGAAACTGATAAATAACCATGATTTATCTGTAATGTCAAAACACATAGAAAGTCTTCTTTCGAAATTTGTTATACAAAGAATTAAAAAGTACTAGTGGATTACGTGAAGACAAATTGAGAATAATGGCCGTTGGAAGTAGAATTTTTGTAACAAGCTTTCAACTTGCCGGTGTTGAAGGTATTAAGGTAGAGTCGGCCTCCGAAGCTCTTGAACAGATCAGAAGTTTAGATAACGTTAGCGATGTAGGACTTGTTCTTATAAGTGAAGACATTGGAAAGGATATTCGGACTCAACTCACGAATATAAGAGCCAATCGTCCAATTCCATTAATTTTCGAATTACCTGCACCTGGCAGCACTAAGGAAAATGTGGATTATAGGGCCTTACTAAAGCAGATCTTAGGAGTGTGAATGGTTTTCGATATTCAATTATAATGTATCGTAAAAAACAACTGTGAATCTCATCTATGATAAATATCTCATTTTGATGTAATACATATCGTTATCAGATTAATCCAAGCACAAACGTATAATCTATATTTCGAATAAAATAACGGTACCAATTGATATCCTCAGCACTACTTGGCATTATACTAGCAATCAATTTTGCCATCCTAGCTTGTTGGACGTATTTTCTTGTTTTAATTTCATGGTCAATTTCAAAGTCTCCAAAATTAGAATGGACAGCAAGATATCGAATAAAATCAAAACCAAAAGTAAGCATAATTGTTCCGGCAAGGAATGAAGAAGAAACTATATTAATTTGTCTACAGTCCTTGTTATCGCAAGATTACGACAACTATGAAGTAATCGCTATCGATGATTCATCTACAGATAAGACCCCATCAATTATTTCAGAATTATCTGAAAAAAATCATCGACTGATAGCAGTAAAAGCTCCTTCTATACCAGAAGATTGGATTGGAAAGAATTGGGCATGCTTTCAAGGGTACCAAAAATCATCTGGAGAAATTCTTTTGTTTACTGATGCTGATACTGTGCACAAAACTGACTCATTGTCATCCGCAGTTAATACAATGATACATGGTCAGCTTGATGCACTTACGCTGGTCCCTAAGCTCATATGCTACGACATAATTACAAAATTTACATTACCTGTATTGTCTATTTTTCTGCATTCACGATATTCGCCTCTTCGTGTAAATAATCCAAAGAACAAGATTGGATATTTTTTCGGTAGTTTTTATCTCATATCTAAAAAAAATTATGAAAAAATTGGTACACATGAAAAAGTTCGTCAAGAGTTAGTTGAGGATGGAGCACTAGGACGTAGAGTAAAAGAACAAAAAATGAAATTAAGGTTGGTCAGAGGTGAAAATTACGTGGAGGCGTTATGGGCACGGGATCCGAGTTCATTATGGCAGGCATTGCGCCGAATAATTATCCCATTACATTTACAAAAGAAAAAATCTGCAATGATGGTTACAGCTTTTATCTTTTTTATTCTGCTAGAGCCATTTCTAATTTTACCCTTTACTTTACTTTATTTTGGTCATTCTTTACTAGACGGTCTTCTGCTAACTATCAATTTAGTAACAATTTTTCTTTTGCTTACCTGCAGTGTGGTACAATCTCATTTCGGTCTTTTACAAAAATCGATTTATGGTCTTGGTTTTGTCCTAGGATGTACTGTAATAACTCTTTGTTTCTTAATTTCTGCTTTCGATTCAAAAAGAAATAAAGTAGTAGAGTGGCGAGATAGAAGTTACTTTATCGATACAAAACAGCATCCATTTCATCTATGAACCTAATGCGACATGGTTGGATTAATTCGGCTGTGACTCGCATGAGTCTTAAATTTTTTTGTTTGCGATTTAATATAACTGTCATTAAACTACGTAATTAAAGCTAATAGTATAGGCATTGAAACAAATTATTAATAATAAAGCTCGTTAATAATTAAGACATTGAAATCTCAGATGGATGGAATAGATCTGTCGACAACGAATGAAATTGCACAGAGAATACAGAATTTTCCAATTACAAAGGAAGAAATTTTTGAACTTATTAAGAAATATGAGACAAAATCACTTTGTACCATAGCGAAAATAAATAGGGACACTTGTAAAAACGGTCCAATCACGTATTCCAGAAAGGTATTCATAAACTTGATCAATCTCTGCAGAGATACCTGTTCTTACTGTACTTATAAAAAGGGATTATGGGACCTTGATTTATCGATTCTTACAAAAGATCAAGCATTACACATAGCAAGGTTAGGTAAACGTCTAAAATGTACTGAGGCCTTAATTGTTACGGGTGAAAGGCCGGAACAAAAATATCCGGAATTTAAGGAATGGTTGAAAAAATACGATTGTTCATCTACGACTGAATATATAGAACAAATAAGTAATTTGATTTTAGAAGAAACAGGACTGTTACCACATACTAATGCAGGAACTTTGAATTATGATGAGCTATCGGTACTCAAAAAATCTAATGTAAGTCTTGGATGTATGTTAGAGACAGCTAGCGATAGACTATCTGGCAAAAATATGCCACATGAATTTGCCCCTAGCAAAAATCCAAAAGCCAGAATTAGAGTTCTCGAAAACGCAGGTAAATTAAAAATCCCAATCACAACAGGGTTACTTATAGGTATTGGGGAAACGTTAGAAGAAATAATTGACTCATTGATTGTTATTAGGGAAATCAATCAAAAATATGGAAATATTCAAGAAATTATAATGCAGAACCATGTACCCAAATCTAATACTAAAATGAGGAACTTTTTACCACCATCACATGATTTATTTTTGCTCACGATTTCCTTAGCAAGGATCATTATGCCACATATGAACATTCAGGTTCCACCCAATCTTAGTCCTAATCTTTATTCCACCTACATCAATGCTGGAATTAATGACTGGGGTGGCATATCTCCCTTAACAATTGATTTCGTAAATCCTGAATCTCCGTGGCCTGATATTAAAGATGTTAAACACGCCACTGAAAAGGCAGGTTATAGATTTAGAGGAAGACTTGCAATTTATCCGGAATTTCTTTTGAGCAAAAGGGACTTCATCCCAAAGAATCTCTGGAATTATATTACCCCACTATCTGACAGTATTGGATTGGTCAAGGAGGAATTAAATTGATGCTTGAATCTATGTTGAAGGAAATTGATCCAGTTGTTTCAGACATATTAAGCCAATCACTGGATTCTAAAAATATTTCTACAAAACAAGCTGTTGAATTGTTTAACACAAAAGGGACCGAAATGATCATGACTGCGATGGTGGCTGATTTGTTAAGGAGAAGAAGCGTTGGCGACAAGGTAACTTATGTTATCAATAGGAATATCAATTTCACTAATGTTTGTATTAAAAGATGTGGCTTTTGTGCATACAGCCGGGATTTTAGAAATGAGGAGAGTTATTTTCTCCCATTATCAGAAGTTGTGAGAAGATCGAAAGAGGCATGGGAATTAGGGGCAACTGAAATTTGTATTCAGGCAGGATTACCACCAAGGATGGATGGTTTCTTATATGTTGATATATGTAAGGCGATAAAAAAAGAGTTACCAAATATACATATTCATGCTTTTTCTCCTGAAGAAATTTTGTATGGTTCTTGTAGATCAGGACTATCTGTTAGGGAATACTTGAGTATGTTAAAAGAATCAGGACTGGGTAGTTTGCCTGGAACGGCAGCAGAGATTCTTGATCAGGATCTACGGGATCTGATCTCCCCTGGTAGAATTTCAGTGGCTGATTGGATTAATGTGATAACATCAGCGCATAAACTGAAAATTCCTACGACATCAACTATTATGTATGGTCATATAGAAACATCGGAAAACAAGGCCAAACATTTAGAATTGATAAGATCCATTCAAAAGCAGACAACTGGGTTTACAGAATTTGTGCCATTGAGTTTTGTTCACAAAGAAGCTCCAATGTATCATAATAATCTTGTTAAAGGAATTTCACCCGGCCCGACAGGTCACGAGGTAATAAAGATGCATGCGATTTCAAGGATCATGCTCAACAACTTCATAAATAACATTCAAGTTTCATGGGTTAAGGAAGGTGCTAAAATGTCTCAACTACTACTTGAAGCGGGAGTAAATGATTTTGGTGGCACGTTAATAAATGAAAGCATTTCCACCTCTGCAGGATCGGGCTTTGGACAAATAATGAAACCAAAGGAAATAAGATCAATAATAACGTCTGCTGGGAGGGTGCCTGTTCAGAGAAACTCGGTTTACGGGATCATAAAAGTTTTTGACGGAAAGGACAATGAAGATGAATCTTTGTTAGATATGGCAGAAACATCACAATTCGGATCTTATCATGAATTAATTAAACTCGACAAATTCAGATACAACCATACAAAATAAAGTGATAATTGCTTTGACTTGCTCTGAGCTTGAGTTAAATGTCAAATCTCCTTCCCCGTTGATCGACGAACTAGTCATTTAAGTACGCTTGTCTGTTGCCGCACTTCTCTTTATGGAGTGATAGTCTATAAAATTATATTCGAATCTATTTATAGTAACAAAATGATAATTCAAAAAAGTTAAACTATATCAATTTAGGTAGCAATGAAAATCATTTTTTACTTCTAGATTCATGCAAGAATTTCACTACATTTAAGAATCTCAAGCATCCACAATAGGGGCAATTGATAAACCTTGGAATTTTGATTTCAGGTAGAGGCAGCAATATGGAATCAATTCTAAATTTTCTTAAAAAAGGTGAAGTAACTGACGTATGTCCTAAAATAGTAATTTCCAGTAAACCAGAAGCAGAAGGTCTTAAAAAAGCTTCAAAATATGGAATTCCTACAATCATAGTTTCAAATAATTTAAAGGGCTGGGATTACGATAAGGAAATAGTAAACATATTACAAAAATATGAAGTAAATCCTGATAATGGGCTTGTATGTTTGGCTGGTTATATGCGTCTCTTAAGTCGAGAATTTGTAAGAAAATACAAGATGAGGATCATGAATATACATCCATCACTTCTTCCTTCATTTCCTGGGCTTAATTCCCAAAAAAAAGCGTTGGATTATGGAGTAAAAGTAACAGGATGTACTGTTCATTTTGTTGATGAAGGATTAGATTCTGGACCAATTATTGCACAAAGACAAGTGGCAGTATTAGAGAATGATACATATGAAACACTATCAAATAGGATACTTGAACAGGAGCACATTTTATATCCTTCTTGTGTAAAGCTTTTTTCAGAAAAAAGGTTACTTGTTGAAGGTAGAAAGGTAATCGTTACTTAACAGTGATTAAAAAAATGGATTGGAAAATAGAGTAAAGCAAAAAAATGACGTTGTGAAATTTTAGAATATTTGGTCAAATTAATAGATGGAGTCCTAGTCTCTCAACAAATAAAACAAACAATCAGAAGTGAGGTGTCAGGTCTAATTAATAAAGGAGTTCGACCTTGTTTAGCTACTATTTTAGTCGGCGATAATCAAGCATCTGCTACATATGTTAAGAATAAACAAACCGCGGCAAATAATATTGGAATATTAACAAGAGATTTTAAGCTACCAGAAACCATAAAGCAATATGAGCTAATCAGTACCATAAATGAATTAAATAAAGATGAAAATGTTCATGGAATACTAGTCCAACTTCCATTACCACATCATATTGAAACATCAATCACTAATATGGTAAACTACGAGAAAGATGTTGATGGTTTAACTACTTATAATTTAGGCTTTCTCTTTGAAGGGACTCCAAAACTTATTCCATGTACTCCCTTAGGGATTCTGGAATTACTAGATTTTTACAACATCGATGTTAAAGGCATGGATGTGGCAATCATAAATAGAAGTAATTTGGTTGGAAAGCCTTTGGGCATTCTACTAATGAATCGTGATGCTACCGTAACTTTTTTCCATTCAAAATCAAAAAATTTGGAAGATAAATTAAGAAACTTTGATTGTATCATTACAGCGGTTGGGAATCGACAAAAATTTACTCTCACGAGCAAAATGATCAAAGAGGGGGCTGTAATTTTTGATGTAGGAATATCCAGAACGAATGGAAAAATTCAAGGTGATGTCGATTTTCGATCTGTGTCAGAAAAAGCATCATACATAACACCTGTTCCTGGTGGAGTAGGACCTATGACAGTTACAATGCTATTAAAAAATACGGTACTAGCTGCAATTCTCAAAAATAAAATTACCAATAATTAGAACAATGAAATTAAGCAATCAAGAGCAGAAATCAATTTTAAGAAAAGAGATTCTTCACAAGAGAAATGCTTTGAATCAATTTGAAATATCTGCCAAAAGTAAATTAATTCAAATGAACGTCATCAGGACTTATGAATTTATTGAATCCAAAACTATTGGGCTTTATCTTCCCACCGGGTCAGAAGTCGAAACATGGGACATAGTTAATCATGCTCTGAATTCAGGAAGGAAATTGCTGTTACCACGGATCGTAACTGATGATATTAGATATTATATTGTAGAACAAAAGGATTTTGATAATGATTCATTTGACATGAATAGATTTGGAATTAAAGAACCAAAGATAATAAATGGGAATGTAGATTTCATAGACCTGTTGATTGTTCCCGGAATTGCATTTGATTCCTATGGATACAGAATTGGCTATGGTTTTGGTTATTATGATAAATATCTGACAAATAAAAATTATTCAAAATGTTTTGGTCTAGCATATGATTTTCAATTTATAAAAAATCGTATCCCAGCTTTCGCCTATGATCGAAAAATAGATGCCTTAGTCACTGAAAGTGGAACTCATATGTTTAATACCCCTTAATTGTACAAAAATCATATACTTAACATTCAATTCTTACTATTTTTTTGGTTTGATATTCGTTAATATTTATTAAGAATTCCAAAATAGTATAATTCAATTTATTAAAGAAAGAATCAAAGCCTAAATCCTTTGTTGGAACTTCAGATAATCCATTTGATCAAGGTAAATCTATAACAGGCTCGATTAACAGCTAGTCAAAAGAAATATCAGAAACTAAAAGAACGGATTGGACAAGAAAAAGATGAAGATATAAATCGAGAATTAAGAAAAGGGAATATAGTCGAAATAATACGAGATACTCTAGATCATTAAAACACTGGTGGGCCATGAA
>JBKPGB010000202.1:0-4424 GCA_046729135.1 Thermoproteota archaeon
TTCCACATGTAGTAGTTATGAAATTTGAAGGAAATAAGATATTACATGAACACATCTATTGGGATCAAGCATCACTATTAGTACAAATTGGACTCATAGATTCTAAAAGTTTACCTATTACTGGTATAGAACAGGCTAGAAACCTCTTAAAATTATCAAAATCAAACAGGAAAAAGTTCAAATAAATTATTTTACATTCTTATTTTGCGTCACAGAATGATAATGCTAATCTGAACTCTCCTGGGCTCGCATACATTCCACGTTGTTCAAATCCCACCATTTTATTTCTGCATGTAGAATATTGTTCCATCGTTTCTTCTGTGTACAATATTCCTACATACATCAACAAAATAAATGCCATAGTCATTGCTACTGATATTAGTAATATAGAAGAGGTCTTTGGTTCTCCATGTTTTGATTTTGTAATTTCTTTTGTTCTTAAGAGCAGAGTATCTAGTACGACGCTCAATTCAAAATCCCCTTTTTAATGATTTTTGGATTCATAAGTTATCTACACTGAAACGACCACTTTAAGTCTAGTAAGACGTCCTCTTTACTAATACCAAACTATTGGTATATCTAATATTAGAATTTTATTTCGCTGTTTTGATATTAACTCGATTTATTTTTAGCAGAATTAATATCAAATGTGTAACAGAATGTAATACTCGTTCTCAAATGGGTCAAGGGCATACGATTGAATATTCATTTGGAACATTATTGAAATGTAAAACTGGAATTTTATTTGATGTGAATGAGAAGAAACGTTATTTGATGAGCCGGTCGGGAATCGCATTGTTAACGATTCGGATCCAAAATTAAGAATTAATTGCAAATCTTTCTGATTCATACCATTTAGACTCGGATATCAGTTCTATTTAGTTACCAGTTGTAAGTACACATCTAAACCTAGCTTTGCCGCCAATCATACGATCATACGCCTCTGCTGCGCGTTCTAAGGGAAAGACTTCTATCATGGGCCGAACACCAGAAAGTACGCCAAAAGAGAGTGTATCTTCTGCATCGACAGCAGATCCGGCTAACCAACCCACAGCTGATCTATGGCCAAAGAAGTAAAAATTCGGATATAATTCAAGCGGTTCATCAGAAGCACCAATGATTATGAATTTGCCGTTGACAGCCAGACCACCCATTACTGTGCTTGTAGCCCTTCCACCTGGGCCCGTTCCGAGAATGATCTTGGCACCTCCGAGCTTCACAAGCTCTTCTGCAGGATTCTGCGATTTGCTATCGATGTAATGATTAGCGCCAAGCTTTTTCACAATCTCCTCCTTATCCTTTCCTCTGCCAATAGCAATTGTCTTAAAACCCATCTTGGAAGCAAATTGTATTCCTAGATGTCCAAGCCCCCCAACACCGAATATTGCAACGCTTTCCCCTGTACGTGCACCACTGTTTCGAAGAGCGTTGTATGTGGTGACTCCTGCACACATCATTGGAGCAGCCTCTGTAGCTGAAAGCTCGTCGGGGATAGATGCAACTGCTTCTGTTGGTGCAATCATATAGTCAGCATAGCCACCGTCGTAGGAAATACCAGGTACTTGGGCGAATTGACAATAGACAAAGTCCCCCCGTCTACAATTTTCGCAGCGACCACAATGGCCACCATGCCAGCCCACGCCAACTCGCTGTCTAGTCTTCCATTCGGTGACCTCGCTTCCTACTTTGTCTATAATGCCGGCAACTTCGTGTCCAGGGGCCTTTGGATATTTGATCCCGGGTAATAATCCATCCTTCGTAACGCTGTCGCTGTGACAAATGCCGCATGCTTGAACTTTGATACGTACCTGACGCGCGCCAGGCTCTGGAATGTCTTTTTCTACGATTTCTAAAGGCGCGTTAGGCTTGGAAACTTGTACTGAGCGCATATTCTATTCACAAATTTTTACTCCTACGTCGTTCTCCCCGAAGTATTCGGAAACTTGTCCCCGAACATTGGAAGGCGACTCTTTGACTGCTCCTGGGTGACCTCGTCTTGAACTACATCCCAGTGCTCGGCCAGAACCCCGTCCTTGATGCGAAGTATGTCAACTACAATCCAAGCCATAGGCTGGCCGAAGCCAGAAAACCGTCCGTGTACGATTACGAAATCTCCATCTGCCATAATTATTCCCGGTTCAAACTTGAGTGTTGGCGGGAGGCTCTTGATGAAATTGAACAGGCCCTCGCGACCAGGCTCAATGTAAGAACTATGCTGTATGTAGTTAGGCGACCAATAGTGCTCAGCCGCTACATAATCACGCTGATTGAAAAGTGTATTCCAAGCTTTGATGACAAGTGCTTTGTTTTTCTCTTGCGATTCTACGTCCACCATATGTACAATAATATAACTGAAAGGGTTGATTTAGGCTTGGTGTAAGTCAAGGTATGGTTTTGGTATACTTTTTTGTAATTTCTGTCTCTTTCTTACAGTACAGGTATAAACATCAGACAATCTAAAAAAGATTACAAGGCCTACACATCTTTGGAGGTTCTCTTGCGGGTTTTAGTAGTAATAGATTGATTGAGTAATACCTACGCATACCAACACAAAAAATGAAAACAATAAAGTATATTACGTGTCTTTCTTAGTTGTTGCTGATGACAAGTACTTTTGACTAGTTATTCTTTTGTCAATCTTGCTTTTTAACAATTCTTGATATATTCTCGTTTCACTAGTTGCCATTATAGACTCGACCTTGTTAACTCCATTATAGGATTCTAATCTTCTTAATATTGAGTTGACAGTAGAAATGTTTGCACAGCAGAAAGATGCAGCAACTAGTTCCCTTTGATGGCCAAATGAATAGTTAATTGGATATAGTAATAAATCATCAAGTGGGTGAAACAAATATTCTTGCATTTCATTGTAAATTCTTTGAACCACGTTTTGATGATAAGTGGCATGAACGCGAATTAATACTACAAATTCAATGAAGCCTGTCAATTTCATAGAAGACAAGTCAGTTAAAATGGTAAATTGCAGAATATGATTTTCTCTCATCACTTCTAACCTTCTTGCCACAGTCTTTGTAGATAGGGAAGTAGCTTTAGCGATATCCTCAACTCGCATTCTAGGATCTGATAACAAACATTTCATAATCTCCAAATCAGAGCTATGAATCCTTACATTCACCGGGCTGTAACTTCCGAAGATACTATCTACCTCTGCTGGTTTTAGTAATTCGCTCAGTATTCCTATCTTCCCTTCCGATTCATCCCTGACAAATAATACAAATGACGCTGCTTCTAATTCTTTAATATACAGGAAAATATCTCCCAAAAGGCTTATCTTTTTGAATATTTCTTGCTCTGCAATCGTTTTATGTATGTTCTTTACTATTAAAATGCATTCTTTCTCATATCCAAATATTACAGGATTTATGACTGTTGCAAATCTTCGTATTACACCATTTGATACCATTTTGTTAATCCTTTTCTTTGTGGCAATTGGTGTTATTCCAACAGCAGATGCTATATTATTATAAGAAGTTCTACAGTCTCTAGCAAGTAACCTTATAATCTGTAAATCAATACTATCCAGCCGAGTCTCCTGCAATAGTAATGACTAATCTATAGCGCGATATACGTATTTCGGCTATTTCTTCATTATTACTTCAATATTTTGATTCTTTTTGTCTCTTTTGATATATTTTATAAGATCTACAATATAATAATAACAGGATGAATGGTGCAATAATCTCTCCTTCACGAACGAGTAAATCGCCTTATTTAATTGCCGTCACAAAGGCGATATCTTCTCAAGGAACCCTTCTATACACGTTATACCTTAAGTCCAAGGGGATGACTGAATATCTGACGAATATTACACTTTAAGCAAATGATTAATGACCCCGTCGGGATTCGTGTTGTTAACAATTCGGGTCCAGTCTAATTCTACTTGATCAAAAGATCAATTATTAACTACCGACAAATTAATGTGTTTTTAATATCATTCATCTAATTCGATATCATATCAGTTTTAGCTCAATGGTAGCTTTGGAATAGAAACAGGTTCAAGTTGATTAGGAACTGATCGGTTCATCCCATCCGTGTCTTTATAGTTAAGGTTACTCACTGGATGATCATTTAATGACAATCCTTCCATGTTAAACATAACTAAAATGTTTTCATCGCTACTCAGGAAGTTATCCTTATTGCCAATATGCTGAGAAACATTCCTCCACACCATACTTTTATTTCCTTCATTTATTTCAGAAACGTTTCCTCAATTTTGATCGAAATAACATATCGCAAAGCTAAGGCAGTTCATAAACCTAGATGAATAATGCCTTAACACGGACACATGATATATTCTTCAATTATCATTAAACTTAAATAATTGACTTTATTTTCTTTATTATGCCAAGAGTAATTCATTTTGAAATAGTGGCAGATGACCCGGAAAGAGCAATGAAATTCTA
>JBKPGB010000203.1:0-17374 GCA_046729135.1 Thermoproteota archaeon
CTTTGTGATTTTCTAACGATTGGAGCTAGAGGCCTGGACAATAAAAAATATGAAACAATAGTGAACTCGGAGAACCAATTAAAGAATAAAGTAGTTAGCGATGCAATATTTAGTATATACAAAGACATAATGGAGAATTACGATAATCTAGATTCTGATTTAAAATACAATTATCCAAAAATTATTCTGAATATTATTTCAATAATTAGAAGAGGATCTGATATTGGTGGTGAAAAGATAAATCTTTACGGATTAGAAAGGTATTATCTGAAAAATAAACTCGATGCCATCGATAAAAAATTAGACGTGTCTGCACCCATTCTTGACACTGTGAAAAAAACTGATATTACTGATGAAAAGAAATCAGAATCTTCTTCCTTACAAGCTTTGACAATAGAAAATACATTAAGCAAGAAAGATCTTGTCAATAGCCTTAGTGTTATTACTGGGAGGAAAAAAAATGAACTGAATGAATTGCTGGCAAAAATACCAGAGCTAGATTATAAGAAAATAACTGATTTGTGCGCAAACTATAGTAAATTACAAAAATATTCAAGACTAATTGGAACAGAGGAGTTCAGCCGCCAAATTGAAAAAGAATTGGGGAGAAAATTCAATGATAGACAACTACAACATGCAACAATTTCAATAAGAAAAGTAAAGAGCTATGTAGAAAATGTGTTGGATGGTAAATTCATTCCCCATGGTTCGCATGGAATAAATCATGTCAAGCACAATTTAGAATATGGATATCAATTAATGGGACTAATTGAATACAGAAGAAGAAAGTATTCTCATTCATACAATAAAAAATCACAAATTTAGACTATAATTTAAGATCAAAATGGCATTTATTTATTGCAGAGTTTGATCTTTAGGAGATATCTTCTGCTTCCTTGCCATAAATAATAATAAAATTCCGAACAATATCAAAACTATGGCAAGACCCTGAGCTCCTCCTCTTGGGATCATGATAATATAAAAAAATGCAAATAAGAGACAACTAGTACCTTGAAAAAAATACCTTAGCGCTTCATCAAGTTTAAATTTCTTGCCGAGAAAACCTAATGCGAAAAATACTATTATTGGATAAAACGTGAGTAAAATGTATTGATCAATATCGACTCCATTATGAGGCAAGAAGAAGACTAATTATTTATTATAATCAAAACAAATATCTATGTTTCCTTAACGTGAAATCGCGAATCATTTATTTCTAGTGCTACTTTTCTTTCTATCAACGACCTTGCATTCTCAAAAGGTAAAATCGCAACGTCCTCTTTAATGAAGGGACCATATTTTGCCATATCAACCCCCATAAACTGATCCGTCGATTCCAAAAATCTTATTATAGTCATTCTCGACCTTATGATTTTTGATATCGAATCCAAATTATTCACATTTCCAGCAATTAAAGATTGTATAACCAAATCCTTTCTTTGTGATACTTTTCTTTCTTCTTCAAAAATATACTTTTCTTCATCAGTTAAATTAGAATATTCATCAGTAGATAATGAAGGGTAAGGCAAAGGTTTGCCGTTGTAATTTTCTAGAAGCTTGCGAGTTCTTAATTCGATCAATGATTTTGTAGATAATATTAGTAATCTAATGAGTTCATTATGAACATCTAATTCTAGGTGTTCATACTTTTGTGTAGAAAGTTCCTTTAGTATTTGTGCAATTTTCTTATAAATATCAGGCGACATACCTTGGATCTTTGGAATTTGCATTTCCTTTTTGAGAAGTTCCATGATAAAGTCTAAATCGATTTTTTTTTCAGAACTATTCTTGCTACTGCTATTATCATCTATAACGCCTGCCAATAATTTCTACCTTTTTGGTAATTTCTATATTTAAATAACAGTTTATTAAAATTTTAATCAAAGTAAATTTTTTTAGAATGTAAAAAGTTCCCAAAATCTACAAATCAAAGCACATTACTATCAATTTAAAACTTAATTATGAGATTAATATAATCGGTTCTGATTGCCTTATAAAATTGTTAATGGAAAAGTTGAATCCTTGAGGTACACAAGCGATGATGTTCTACTTAAAATCGAGCAAGACAAAATAAAATTTCTTGATTTACAGTTTACTGGATTATTCGGAAGATTTCATCATACTACAGTAGCAGCTAATATGTTAAGAAAGGATGATTTTAAGGACGGGTTACCAAAACTTGACGGTTCTTCAATAAAAGGCTTCACAGAGATTCATGAATCCGATTTAATCATAAAACCTGATCCTTCTACATATGCATTTATCCCTTGGATAGAAAAGTATCCCACAGCTAGACTCATATGTGACATTTTATCGGGCGGTGAAAAGAGAGCATCCTACCTAGCCGATCCACGTGGAATTGCTAAGAACGCCGAAAAATACGTTAAAGAAAACGGTTATGATATCTCGTACTGGGGACCGGAGGTCGAATTCTTTGTTTTTGATAAACTCCAAGTAAATACATTAACGTCGTTTCATAGCCAGAGCTATGAAATAACTTCTCGCGAAGCACCATGGTCAACAGAAAATGTTGGTTATACTCTCAGATTGAGGGAAGGATATCTTCCGAGCCCACCCGGAGATACCCTCATGGACTATCGACATGAATGTGTTGATGTACTTAGTACTGATTTCGGGATAATTTGTGATGCCCATCATCATGAGGTAGCAACTGCGGGACAATGTGAGATAGACATTCGTTACGATAGCCTTGTTAATACTGCGGATTCAGTTCAAAGTTACAAGTATATTGTCAAAAATATTGCAAAGAAGCATAATATGATAGCAACAATGATGCCCAAGCCAATTGCATTGGATAACGGTTCTGGAATGCACGTCAATGTAAGTCTCTGGAATAACGGAAAAAATCTATTTTATGATCCAAATGATAAATATGCCGAGCTATCTCAAACTGCAAGATACTTTATTGGTGGAATATTGGATCACGCGAAGGCTCTGGCAGCCATTGTTGCTCCCACTACAAATTCATATAGAAGATTAATCCCTGGATATGAAGCACCCGTTTATATTGCTTGGAGTACGGGTAACAGATCCGCAATAATTAGAATTCCCGCCCATTATAAGGGAGAAAAATTTGCGTATTTGAAAAGAATAGAATTTAGAGCACCGGACCCCTCATGTAATCCATATTTAGCTTTTTCTGCAATTGTTGCTGCTGGTCTTAGTGGAATAAAAAAGAGAATTGAAACAGATGATCCCAAGATAGAAGATCATGTTGACGCAGATATATTCAAGATGAGTGACGCCGAAAGAGAAAAACATAAAATAAGACAGTTACCGGCAAGTTTAAGAGAAGCAATCGAGGAACTAAAATCCGACTCCAATTTCTTGAAACCAGTATTTGGTAAACATGTTATTGAACGTATAGTTGAAGATGCTGCAAAACAACACATGGAACTAGCTGTTCGCCCTCATCCACATGAATTTACCATGTACGCTGACGTATGAACAAACTATTAATACATTATTTTCTTGCTAGAAATGAATATTATTAAATTAAACCGGATTCCGAATTAGGCGAATCATCCTGAAACGATAATTTTTCTGTTCAATATATCCTGAGTCAACTGAAAGAATTTAGATTGTATATCAACGGGTATCCTATTATGAAAACCATGGAATGGTGCTATGTATATTATTCCATCTTCGTTAGTTGAATTCTTTGACGATTCCAGTCCTGGAGTAAAAATAGTTCCTGTAAAGTTGTTCATATGTATCATCTTAAAAACCGAATCATACGCCTTTACTGGATCTAAAACAAATGAGGTCACTACAGTATCAGGCGCTAATTTATTCTGATCTGACACAGCACCAAATGCATATACTCCCTTCTCCTTGGCTGCTTGAATCACACCTTGACCAGAAGTATCAGCTACATGCAATAAAAAGTCTGCACCTTGTTCAATTTGAGACAATGCTGCAGATCTTCCCTTGGCTTCATTATCCCAGTCGCCCAAGTAAGTTACAAGTATCTTGGCATTAGGATAGACATGCAAGGCTCCTTGTTTATATCCTTCGTAAATGTTCTTTAGATTAGGATATTTCTCGTCTCCTCCAATGAAACCAATCGTATGGTTCTTTGACAACATACTTGCAAGGGCCCCAAGAAGAAACGCAGCTTCCTGCTGTTTTGGGAAAATTGAAGCTACATTTTTAGATTTTACCAGACCGGTAAACACAATAAATTTTATGTCAGGATATTCTCGTGCTACTTTAATAGCAGGCTCTCCCCATTCATACCCTTGTGCTATTATAATATCATAATTTCTATCTGCATAATTTTTGAGAGTTGTTTCTATATTAGAAATTGATATGTTATCCAAGAAATTAACTTCATAACCGTACTTGGAAATTATTTCTTGTCCAGCATTGTAAGCAAATGCTCCCCAGCCGGCATCGCTAAACAGACCATCTGTTAAATAAGCCACTCTTAAAGATTTATCACTTGGATTAAATGTTTGAACCGATCTTTGAACCGATTTATTTTGAATCTGTGCATACAAGTTCTCAAATAAAACAGAATAACACATTACTGTAAGCCAGATAAGTGAAACAGTTATCGCAACCACTACCAAGATTTTTTGAGCTGACAAATATTGTATTCGTTTTCTACGATTCATTGTTGTCATTTTTCTTTTCAATATTCTCTTGATCTGAAAGTGGGAGTGTAAAGATAAAAGTAGCTCCTTTTTGCTGAGAACTACTTTCAGCCCATATTTTACCGCCATGTGCTTCGACAATGCTTTTTGAAATAAATAAACCCAGTCCAGTTCCCCTATCTGATTTTGTTGCAAATTTGGAAAATAACTTCGGGTATATTTCAGGATGTATTCCAGTTCCAGTATCTTTTACAGCAACCTGAAGGCTATCCGATTTAATTTCTGTTGTGATCGTAATTGATCCTCTTTTGGTAAATTTGCCAGCATTATCAAGAAGGTTAAGCATGACTTGACTTAATCTCATCTTGTCGCCGCTGACAAAGATTGATTTATTAGCACTTTCGTAATTTACTATCAGATCCTTAAAGATGAGCTGACTATTTCTCTTATATTCTTCAATACTATTTAATATGACATCATACAAATTAATTCGTTCACTCATTAATTTTAAAGAACTGCTCTCTATTCTAGTAACGTCGAGTATGTCCTCAGCAAGTCTGCCTAGTTTTTCAGTATTTCTCTTTATAATATCCATATATTGATTTTGTTTTTCTGGGCTCAAATTTGCGGATTGGAGAAGGTAAATAGCATTGAGGATAGGCTGTATTGGAGTCCGAAGCTCATGAGCAGCGACATTGATGAATTTATTTTGTACTTCATCCTTATTCTTAAGTGATTCGTTTGCTTTCATCAATTTGTAATTAGACTCGTTCAAGTCCCGCGTACGTTTCGTAACTTCATCTTGTAATATACTATACCATTTTCTTAAAAGAAAGACCAGAACTATTATTGCAGCAGTAGTTCCTGTAAGTAATGACAACATCTTTATACCTTCGGTAAAAAGTACGGAATTTATCTTAGAATATATTCTATCTGTTGGCGTTACTATTTGAAGGAAATATACAGGTTTTGCCCCTATTAGTATTGGAGATTGAGTATTCAATCTCTCTCCCATTCCATAATCATACATTGCATATCCAATATTTCCGGCCAACAAATATCTAGTCAGATTGTTCAGATCGTTATTGTGATTGATAAACTGCTGTGTTACATTCCCGAAAAAATTCTTCCCCACCAGATCTCCGCTTGCACCTACGGCCAAAAGGTTTGCCTTTTTGTCAAAGGCCACTAAAAACTGGGAATTTATGTCATTGACATTCCCGTAATTCTTAAAAAACTCAATAGTAGGTAAATTTGCTACTACTGTTCCAATATAGTGACCATCATCTAAACTGATAATTGGATAGGTTATCACTATTCTATACTTACCATCTATTCCTGTAAAACCATCAGAATATACTGGTTGAAGGCTTTCTTTGGTTTGTTTCATAAATTCATTAAATGAGATATCTATGTTCACAAAGGTTTCTAATCCCCTTGATGCCTTTTGAGTAGTTATAACCCCATCCTTATCTGTAATTAAAAGACTATCAACTTTCGTGACAGAATTAAGCTGGTTAAATTTTTTTTCGAGTAACTTGCTAACTTTATCTCCTGATAACGTCTCATTTTGCAAATATATCGAATCAGCCAAATCCTCGAGCATAGAGGTAACCAGCCGAAGATCTGAGCCAATATGCTGAGATATTGAATTAGTAGATTTTATCTGACTATCCAATTCCTGTTCGAATATGCTTTCTCTGATACTTTTTTCATTGACTCTTTGAAAGAAAAAAAATAATCCGTAGGAAGCGACTGCTATTATAATAACTGATATGACACCTATATACATCAGTTTACCAGGAATTAGTCTCATTAATTATCCAATTGATTTCTTGCAGTATTTAATTTGTTTTAATCATGTAATTAGACTATTTGAAATCGCACTCAGCTTCAAAGTTACTTGAGTTTGCTGAAATAAATCTTGCATAGGTAATCTGTAAAGCCCGTTATTACTTTTCATATTCCAACAAATTTTACCAAATTGGATTATCGTCATAATTTATAAATTATCAATATGGAGGGGATGGGATTCGAACCCATGACCACCTGCGTGTAAGGCAGGTATCATAACCAGTCTAGACCACCCCTCCGTTAATTTGAATCCTTGTTAAACAAAGTATTAGAATCAGGGGCTATTTGAATTAATCAAAAAGAAAGCAACACATGTTTCCAAATTAAGTATATTTAGTTTCTTTTTGGTTTATTCAAACTTTTATTAAACTGCATAGCTAATTCAATAATCATGTCATTTGGCGTCGATACGCTTGGAGGTTTGAGCGAAAAACTAAAACAATTAGTAAATGATACCCAAAACGATTATGAATCGTTCATTGATGATACTCAACTTTACAAAAAAGGAAAAATTGGTGATAAAGAATTTTTCGGAAAACTTGCAAAATTTATGATTTCTCTCTCTGCATTAAATTTTCTAGCAATTAGAGTAATATTGGAAATGAAAACTGCAACAGATAAAGGATCATCAATAAAAAGTCCAACTGGCGGAATTGCACAGCCCGCATCTAGTTCTGGATTTGGAGTAAATGCGTTCGTAGACAGTGGTGGTAGTATTGGTAGCAGGTCATCAGACAATGATCAATATCTATTACCAGAACCTGATCAACTGACAGAACCAAAATTCAAACCTGTCGACATACCAATTAGATCTGAAAATAAAAACCAAAATTCAAAAAAGATTTGTTTCAATTGCAAATCTTCCATTCCCCTTGCCGCTAAATTCTGCCCAAAGTGTGGGAATTCGCAATAATTAAAACCTCGTTCTGTTTTTAATTTATTATGGAGATCTTCAATGGGAGAGCAGCTACTGAAGAGTATATGTCCACACATTCCCTAACCTTTTCAACTCCCGAAATGACACTAAAAAAATTTGCACTCTGGTTAGGCGATCAAGTTAATATTCCTGGGAAGAACAAAACCGTACCTCGATTGATGATGTATATTAATGATGTCGACAATCAAACAAATAAGTCTGATTTCCTTCCAGATACTGATGAATCATTCAAACCAACTGGAGCAGTTATTGATATGTTTAAAGAGCCTTCACAAGTTGCAGCATCGACTGCCTGTTACAATTGTAATCGACTTCTAAAAGCTGGATCAAAGTTCTGTCCTAAATGTGGATCGAAGCAACATTAGTGCATTAATGAAAATAAATCTTAGAAAATAGTTTTAACTATTCATGTGTATTTGATTTTTCAGGCTTTATTTGTTGATTCAAGTTTTCTAGATGCTTTAAATTAAACAAGTAAAGTTTATAGATTATTGCATAGGAATCCAAGGATCGAATCCAGAGCTTTTGGTTTCTTTTTTATTAGTATTGCAATAGCAGTTCTAATAGGAACAATAATTAACGAATTCTTGTCAATTCATCATATTCCAATTTATTATCAACTAATTTCGTGGGTAATGATATTTGCTTTGATTTTGGGAATAACATTTACGAAAATGAAGAATCTGTTTCATTCCATAAGAAGCAGAATGAAAAATAGCATAAAATGGCCACTTCATGCAAAAATAGTTAATGGATTAAGCTGGGCAGGACCTTTTTTGGCCATACCTGTATTTCATTCATTTTCACAGTACTTAATACTTTTAGGAATCGGTACCGGTAACATTTCCACTTACCTATTGATTAGGTCATATAGTAAGTATGATAATAAGGAACAATTTGTTGTTGGAATAATTGCTCTCTCCATGATCGCAGTTTTATTTTTCGTTGACGTGATCCTGAATTCCATTGTAGTTCAACAACATGTCTTGGCGCTTTCTAGATTATTTGTCGCGCTATCGTATGGTGTTGGAGGTATCTATGCGTTAATTGAAAGATGAAAAGATTGCCATATGTATAATGAGTGGTGGACTGGATTCACTTTGTGCTACGGCTTACATAAAGAACTACAAGAAATATGCAATAAAGATTATTACCTTTTCTTACGGTCAAAGAGCTAAACGGGAGGTAGTACAATCGAAAAAGCTTGCCAAAGCTTTGAATTCAGATGAATATCGTATAGTAGACATAAATTTTATGAAAGAATTATATGGTAATTCAAACGTTCTAACTAATAATAAATTATCAATTCCCTCTAAATTCGATTATAGTATTGTAGTGCCAATTAGAAATGCGATATTCATAACTGTCGCATCAGCTTGGGCATTTAGCGTAAATGCCGATTTAATTGTCCTTGGTGCACACACTGATGATCTTAATTATCCCGATTGCCGACCAAAATTTATTGAATCAATAACAAATACCTTGAATCTAGGAGAGGAAGACAAAATCAAGAGCGGAATAAAAAGAAAAATATCTGTATGGTCCCCATCTTTAGAGGGAATAAACAAATACGAGCTATTAAAATTGGGTCACGAAATACTCGGAGAGACTATATTTGAATCATGGAGCTGTTATTCTAATGGGAAAAAGATTCATCGTGATATAATGCATTGTGGCGAATGCGAATCGTGTATAAATAGGAAGATGGCATTTACTAAAGCGGGTATAGAGGATAAAACAATTTATGCAAAGAACTGAAAATAACACAAAAGTTAGAGTTAGTGAGATATTTACTAGCTTTGAAGGTGAAGGCTTGTTCGTAGGAAAGAAGACTTTATTTATCAGACTATCGGGCTGTCATTTAAAATGCAGATGGTGTGACACAAAATATGCTCTTCCTCTGGATAGTGGAACTGATTACCAGATAGATGAGATTAAAGATCTAATTGTAAAGGAACTTCAACCATTCACTTACAAGGTAAATTTCACTGGAGGAGAACCATTATTACAAATTGAAGCTGTAATACAATTAGCAGATTTCATAAAAAAATATACAAACCTGAAAACATACATTGAATCATCATGTTTTGATTTTGAACTGTTTAGGCGGGCTTTACCTTATATGGATATATGCAAGGTTGAATTCAAAACTGAGGATTCTAAAGTTGTCAAAGATGACGATTATGACTATTTGCTACTAAATGAGTTTAGATGTTTGGAATTAGCTGTCCAAAATAACAAGACTACTTACATTAAAATAGTAGTAACGAATTCTACAAATCTTGAAAGTTTTAAGAATTTGGTATACAACATTTCAAAGAAAATAAAGCCATCAGAGATTATGGGCTTCATAATACAACCAAGTTATGGCATAGATCAGCCAACTATTAATAAACTACTAGACATTTATGATATAGTTCAACCCATGTTTCCTGAGGTGAGGATTATACCACAGTTACATAAGGAAATCGGAGCCAGATGATTCAAAAGGAAAAGAATGAATATGAAAAAAACTCCGTTTAATAAAAGAAAGATTGAAAAACTCGTTAGGGAGTTGATAGTGCAACTCGGAGAAAATCCGGATCGCGAAGGCTTGCTAGGAACTCCTGAAAGAATGGCAGATATGTATGAAGAAATTTTTGCTGGTTATTGCATGAACTCCGAGCTCGAAATTAGTTTTAGTGAAGAAATTGATTCGATTATTGCTAAAGACATTCAATTTTATAGTATGTGTGAACATCATATGCTCCCATTCTTTGGCAGAATACACATTGCATACACTCCATCAGCTAAAGTCTTTGGGATCTCGAAACTTGCGCGCCTAGTAGAAAAGTACTCCAAGAGATTGCAAATTCAAGAGAGACTCACAAAGGAGATTGCAGACGAGATAATGAAAATGGGAGTTAAGGGAGTAACTGTCATCGCAGAAGGAGAGCATCTGTGTATGAAGATGCGCGGGGTCAGAAATGACAGTACAATAATAACCATAGCAAATCGTGGTCTGGTTGACCAAAGTGATGCAAGAGCACAACTGTTATCTCAGATTTATGCTTCAAAACCTAAACCACATACAGTATAAATTACAATAATCCTTATAAAAAAGGACTATTTCAATAGGTAGGAAGAATGACAAATACCATATTTAGATTACAATCGCATAAGTTCAGTACTGACAACATACAGACTACTTTGGTATGTTCAAAATGCGATGAGGTTTTCTCAAAGGAATTCCCTTTGGACCTCGAAGGTCAGACAATTGAATTTAAATGTCCTGTATGTAATTCAGCAGGTGAAGCTGACCTTCCTTATAAGAGCGCTGAGGAAAGAGAAGAACTCGAAGAGGATTTTGACGAAGTGGAAGAAGAAGATGGGGGAGAAGAATTTGAGGAAGATTATTGATATGGAACAACAGAATTATTATTGCTTATTTCTTACTGACTGGATTTATTTAATTCATAAATCGCCATTTGAAAATTTCTAATCCACTACTGTTTAGCACCAATCCTTGATAATTGGGCCAAAAATGCAGTCAACTGGATATCTGGATGTGATCCATGAGTTAAGCGATAATCGTATTCAGCTATTAAAGATGCAAAGTCCTCAGGGTGGTCTAACTTTAATGAATACACGGCTTCATACGCATACTTTAGAAAATCAAACTCAGACATTCCATAGACTGCGGTTAATTCAAGTAATTTTACTCTGGCATCATTAAATTTACCTGTTATAGCCAGTTTAATAATATCATTTACCTTCGACTTTCCAGAAAGTCCTAATGATGAGAGCACATTGGAAACTGTAATCGATCCCCTTACAGATGCAGTTTGAAGTATGTTTATGGAGTGACGCAGGTCGCCATTAGTAGAATCAAAAATTTGAGAAATTGCTTTATCATCATATTTTATTCCCTCCTTTTTGCATAAGGACTTTAGATGATTTTCTACGGTTTCTTTTTCAATTCTTTTAAATCTAAAAATTGCACAGCGACTTTGAATTGGCTCTATAATCTGAGTTAAATAGTTACATATTATCATGAAACGAGTAGTTTCAGAACTATCTTCAATTATTCTTCGCAGGGCTGTTTGAGCTTCAGATGTCATTTCATCAGCCTCATCTAAAATTATTATTCTAAATTTTTTTTCATCATTTTCACTTGTTCTAATCTTGAAAACTGAAGCAAATTCCTTAACTCTGTCCCGAACCATTTTTATTCCCCTTTCATCCGACGCGTTAAGCTCAAGCGTATCTCTCTTCCAATCTTCACCAAGTAGTTGTCTTGACATACACAGAGCAGTCGTAGTTTTGCCTATTCCAGCAGGACCTGTAAATAACAAATGTGGCATTTCAGCAGGGTCTTTCATTAGATTCTTCAGACTCTCTACGATTTCCTTTTGATTGACAATATCATCTAATTTAATAGGTCTGTATTTTTCTACCCACATTAAATCAGACAAGTTTTTTGCCTCTACTTGTGGCATACAAGATGTTCGAATAATCAGTTATATATTCAGTCCTCTGAGATTCTTTATTTACAAGCTATTCTAAGACTATATTCCCAATGTCATCGTCAAACAGTATTTTTATTCAAAACACTTTCGAAAGCATAAAAAACACATACCTATTAGAATATCTTCTCGAAGAGATTAGGGTTACATTCAAGTCTGATGTGAAAATGTCTATTAATGATATCAACATCGATGCCAAAGAAGGTGATATCTTGTTATTGCCACGGTGGCTCACAAAAATTTTATCAAGAAAAAATCTAATTGATATTCAAGATAATGAAATATCAAGTTATGTTTCTAAGGCATTAAACAGAGAACGAATATCAAAACCACATGACATATCAGGTGTAGACGTCGACTTTTACATACGCGTCAACGACTTTCTTACAAGTCTTAATGAAAAAGAAAGAGAAAATCTTATGGTATCCCTTAATTCATTTGTGATGTCCAGATTGGAAAAAATAGTAAAAATAGCTGCTGCCTCATCATTATCTGTGGAAATGGAGGCTAAATTGTCGGCAGAGGAAAAGCAGCTTTATAATTTTGTTCACAGTTCTTCATTGGCCTTTAAGGAATGGGTGCTAAACAAGTAGATGACTGAACAAAAACAGCAAACTACATCGGCGATATCAGATGAGTTAGAAACATTCCTACGTGCATTCAAAGACAGGGATGGAAATTACAAGTATTTTGACAGAATAAACAATATGATGGCATCAAATTCCACATTTGTTGTAGTGGATTATATCGATTTAGATACAAATAAACCAGAACTTACAAAATTAATTACTGATACACCTGATGATATGTTTGAGGCCTTTAACAAGGCTGTATATTCGATATTAAGAGAGATTCATTATGATTATGCTCAAGAAATTAAGGACAAGATAAAAGTAAGAATTGGAAACTACTCGGTTCAAAAGGGTCTTAGAGAGATAAATGCAGACGTAATTAACAAATTGATAAGTGTTCCCGGCATGGTGGTCAGAACTTCCGAGATCAAACCACTTGCTAAAAAAATAGCATATGCTTGTCTAAATTGTAATACACTAAATGAGGCTCTGCTTAAAGGTCTAACACTAAAGAAACCAACAAGATGTACCCAGTGTTCTGAAAAAGAGCTTGAAATGGATCCGGAAAATAGTTTTTTTACAGATTTTCAACTTGTCAGACTTCAGGAACTCCCAGAAGATTTACCTGCAGGTCAGCTTCCGCATTATGTAGAGGTTACTGTTATGGATGATCTTGTAGATCGTTGCAGGCCTGGAGATAGGGTTTTATTGACTGGAATAGTAAGGATTGAACAGGAACAATCAATACAAGTAAGGACGAGTCTTTTTAGATTACGCATGGAAGGTAACAACATAGAATATCTTGGTGGACTTGTTGGAAATAAAGATGGGAGAACTGTTGACCGAATATCTATAAGCAGCGAAGATGAAAAACAGATCATAGCTATTGCCAGTACCCCGGATGCCTATGACAAACTGATTGCATCATTTGCACCTCATATTTATGGACATGAAATAATTAAAGAATCTATCCTTTTACTAATTGTAGGATCGGTAACAAAAAAATTGGCTGATGGTTCAAATCGTAGGGGAGATATCAATATTTTTCTTGTTGGAGATCCGGGTACCGCCAAATCAGAAATGCTCAAATTTGCTGCTAAAATAGCACCAAGGGGTCTTTACACCTCTGGAAGAGGTACTACTGCTGCAGGATTAACAGCAGCTGTAATTCGTGATAAATCTGGTATAATGATGTTGGAAGCTGGCGCAGTAGTTTTAGGTGATCAAGGCCTTGTATGCATCGATGAATTTGATAAAATCAAATCTGAAGACAGATCTGCACTACATGAAGTTATGGAACAACAAACTTGTTCTGTGGCAAAAGGGGGAATAGTCGCCACACTAAATGCCAGAACATCAATACTATCTGCAGCTAATCCTAAATATGGTAAATATGATCCATTTAGAAATATAACAGAGAATGTAGAACCACTTCCTATACCGTTACTAACTAGATTTGATATCATTCACGTGATTAGAGACACTGCTGAGGTAGAAAAAGACAGTCGCATTGCAAGTCACATACTTGAAATCCATAGAGACATACAACATGCAGCCCAACCTGCTATAGAAATAGATCTATTTCGCAAATATCTAGCATATGCGAAACAAATAGAACCGAAACTAACAACGGAAGCAATTGATATTTTAAGAGATTATTACATGAAGATGAGAAATGTTGATTCTGAAGGAATGATAACAGCAACTCCTCGTCAGCTTGAGGGTCTGGTACGCCTGGCAACTGCTAGAGCTAGATTGTTATTAAAAGACAGTGTAGATCATGAAGATGCTGACAGAGCAATATTCCTAGTTTCACAAATGTTGGAAACTGTAGGTATAGATGTTAATACGGGAAAAGTGGATCTAGGGGTTCTTCATGGAAAACCACTTAGTGAAACTTCAAAATTAAAAACATTCACAGATGTCTTTAACGGTTTATCCGGGGAAGACAAGAATGATGTAGAAGAAAAGAATTTCATTAATGAACTTGTGAAAACTGGCAAGTTCACAGAAGATGAAGCCAAAGAATTCATAAGAAAAGCAATGCAGAATGGACAAATATATGAGAGAAGAGCTGGCTTTTACGCTAAAGCGTGAGTTAAGAAAGGTTTCTATAATCATAATTATTACCATGTCTTATGGCAGGCGGCTGGTTATCTTGGGTCCGCGCAAATGACGCCGAAATAATGACGGTATTAGAAAATCAAGCAAATAATCTTGTCAAGGCGGCATCTGTTCTAGCTGAGTCAATAAGTGACTATGGGACACTGAAACAAAAAAACTCCATACTAAAAAATCTGGAACATGAAGGTGACCTGTTTACCCATAAATTATTTACGATTATTGACAAGACATTTGTGACACCTCTGGACAAAGAAGATATTTCAGAATTAACAAGTACTATTGATCAAGTGCTTGACGGTACATACGGTACTTCTGATAGGCTGATACTCTTTAAAATTAAGAAGCCATCTAGCCACATGCAGAAACTCGCTAACCTACTGTTGACCGCTTGCCAAGAAATCTACAAAGCGGTTACTGAATTACACAAGGGAACGCGGGAGAATTTGATACAACATTCCAATGCCGTTAGCAAATGTGAACACCAGGCAGATAACATCTATCGTATTGCAATTGCTGATCTATTTGAAACACATGATGCGATAGAAATCATAAAATCGAAGGAAGTTTATGAAACGCTCGAGAATGCGCTTGACAGATCCAGAGATGTTGCTGATGTTATTGAAGATATTGCCTTAAAATATCGTTGATAATTCAATTTGCAGAGCGTTGAGATCGGAGTATATGCGGCAATTTCAGCAGCCCTTTTTTTTGATTTTGTGAATGGTTTTCATGATTCCGCAAACTCCATCGCTACTGTGGTTGGTACCAGAGTCCTTAGACCACTATATGCAGTATGTATTGCAGCCCTTGCCAATTTTGCTGGACCATTTATTTTCGGTACCGCAGTAGCGGCGACGGTTGGAAAGGGGATAATACAACCTTCATTTTCGACGGTCGAAGTAATATTTGCAGGCCTAATTGGTGCCATAATATGGGATCTCATAACTTGGTATTTTGGCTTGCCATCCTCAAGTAGTCATGCTCTAATAGGAGGCCTTATCGGATCAGCTTTGCTAGCGGGAGGAACATCAGCCTTAGTTTTTTCGGGGATAGAAAAGACCCTTACGTTTATAGTGGTATCACCCGGGATGGGTTTCGCTTGTGCGTTTGGAATTGGAATAATTGTCATGTATGTTTTCAGGAATCAGACCGCTTCTCGTGTCAATAAGATTTTTGGTCGCCTTCAAATTTGTTCTTCAGTCTTCTTCTCTCTTACCCATGGGGCTAACGATGGTCAAAAAACAATGGGAATAATCACAGCCTTACTTATTGCCGGAGGATTGCTGGATTCTCAATCATTTATAGTCCCTGTAGAAGTCATATTGGCTTCTGCTTTCGCTATTGCATTGGGAACATTTTTTGGAGGTTGGAGAATAGTTAAAACAATGGCCTTCAGGTTAACGAATCTACGCCCTTATCAAGGCTTTTGTGCTGAAACAGCAGGCGGGGTCATACTGACTTCTATGGCTTGGCTGGGTATTCCAGTTAGTACCACTCATGCAATTGCTGGAGGTATAATGGGCATTGGTGCCACGAAGAGGCTATCAGCTGTCAGGTGGGGTATAGGTAAGAGAATAGTCTACGCCTGGATTATTACTATACCTGCTAGTGCGGCCGTTGCAGCACTAGTATCGATAATAATGAAGCCATTGTATAGTTGATACTATCTGTTAGCAGAATATACTTATTGTATTATCATGATTACATATAATCTTGTTGGGTTATTCTGACTTGCGATTCTAGAAGTGGTAACATGCACTAATTGCACTAATTAGTGCATTTTTAAACGAGCTTATCTATAAAAGCATAATTTTCATAACCTGTAAAATACTATCAACTAAGGTCTCACGATTGATAAACAATCCGAATAATAATTAGAATAATAAGCTTTCTACTCAAGGTGCATTATGGCAATTCTGCACAATTGACAATCTAAGGTTTGCTTATTGGTGTTCGATCACATAGAGATCTGATCTGGTCTTTTTAGGAATAACAATTTGCCGTTACTTATATCGACTATAATCATAGTATGAGGTAATTTGATATAGCGGAGAGTTTAAGATTTTAGAAATGGTAGAGAGCATTGGGTCTTTTTCTTTTGATGTGACAAAGCGAATTCTCTCGATATTATTTGAGAGTGGCCCAACAAAAAAGACCAATTTGGCTACAAAAACTGGGTTGAATTACAATGTCTGCGTAAGATACGTTAACATGCTAAAACTTCTTGGATGGTTAGCCGTTAATACAGAAATATCCATAACAGATACCGGAAGAAATGTTATGAGAAGATTATTGAACCAAACTTCAGTTAATAATGTCGACATTGTCCAAGATGCCAACGCAGAGGCAAATTCATACGTAGATGACATTAGACAGTTCTCTAACCAATTGCTGGAAGAATCTACTAACAAGTTTGATCAAAAGGCTCAATCCAAGCCTTGCATTATGATCGTTGATGATGAGCCAGATGTGCTAGTAACGTATGAATCATTTTTATTTCACGAGGGATTTGATTTAAAAAAATTTACAGATTCTTATAAAGCACTAAAGGCCTTTACATCGCATCCTAACCTTTATGACTTAGTTATATTGGATATAAGAATGGAAAACCTCAATGGTCTTCAACTATATCAGTGTATGAAAGCATTGAACCCGTCTTCTAAAATCATATTTGCCTCTGCCCTTGATGCTGCAAAAGAATTAGCGACTGTCCTTCCTGGTGTTAGTTTACGAGATATTATAAAGAAACCTATTGACAAACAA
>JBKPGB010000204.1:0-1857 GCA_046729135.1 Thermoproteota archaeon
GAATAATGCCTTAACACGGACACATGATATATTCTTCAATTATCATTAAACTTAAATAATTGACTTTATTTTCTTTATTATGCCAAGAGTAATTCATTTTGAAATAGTGGCAGATGACCCGGAAAGAGCAATGAAATTCTACAAGGAAGTTTTTGGTTGGGAGTTCAATAAGTGGGATGGTCCTCAAGATTACTGGCTTGTAAAAACGGGAGAAGATAGCGAGCCAGGCATAAACGGCGGACTTACTCCTAAAACGAACCAAGGGAGTGGTAATACCGGTGGCAGAATTACAAATTCTATTGATGTGCCTTCCATAGATGAATTCTCTAACAAAATTTCTATGGAAGGAGGCAAAGTTTTAAGCCCCAAAATGCCCATTCCAGGCGTTGGATATTTAGCAATATGTGAAGACACCGAAGGAATTTCGTTTGGTATTATCCAATATGATCGAAATGCCAAGTAAATATACAATGAGTTGCAGTACAGTGCTAGCCTCTTCCTAAGAGCATAATAGCAATATCAGCGATACAGCAATTTACTACATGGGTCCGTCATTTTATTAGGTCTTGTATTTGCTAACATAGTTGACATTATATCTTACAGACATGGGCTACATGGCCTTTTCCTGCAGAAGTAATAGTTGCAATTAAAGAAATCAATCCCCATAATTGCTTCATTTTTCATAACTTACCTTCTGTTCACCTAGTTACTACATCTTTACGTGGGTCTATAAATACTTGCATATCTTATTAAATTAAGTTGTCTGACGACAAAAAATCAGATCAGAAAATAGTTATCAGTGGTACAAATAATGTAAACATAAATAAAAGCAATCTCATGCTAACAGGAATTGTAACTGCAAGTATACTGACTACCCTAATATCACTATTCACACTATTCGATGAATCTCTACAGACAGTAACCGCAATTTCAAACGCAGGCTCTATAATTGATCAGAATAACAAAACAAACAATACTTTGTTATCATTTCCGATCAATACCTATACCTCTGTTGGCCCAAGTCCGGTCAACTCTTATTGGATTCCTACTCCGAGGGGAATAATCATAATTGATACTCAGCGTGATAAACCTAATGCAGAGAGGTTATTGCAGGAAATTCAGGATACAGGTAAGCCAATTGAAGCGATTATTATAACACATCCACATCCGGATCATTATTTTGGAACAAGTATCTTGTCGAATGGCACAAATAATGTACCTATTTACGCGACTGAGGCAACATTTGAGACAATAAAGAATGATCCTGCCCACCTAATAGAACTTGCCAAGCAACTTATGGGGAAAGATTTTCCTGGTAAAATAGTATTGCCTAATAGTATCGTTAAATCAGGCCAAAATGTTACTGTCGATGGGATAACGTTTAGGTTCGAAAATATTGGGCCCGGTGAGGCCGCCACGGAAACAATGATTTATCTTCCATCACAAAAGATTCTGTTCACAGGAGATTTAGTCAATAACCATATGCATCCTCTACTGACTGGACCCTCTTTTGGGATAAGTCTTTCTCAGGATTGGATAAAACAAATTAATTACGTTATGAACAAGTATTCTGACGCAAAAGTGCTCTATCCGGGACATGGCCCTGCAGGTTCCCCTAGCCTACTGCTAAATCAACAACTCCAGTATCTCAAAACATTTAGATCATTAGTTGAGCAACAGATACAGCCATCTGGAAATGTAAGTGATCAGGGTAGAACAATTATCAAAAATGAACTTGAAAGGATTTATCCTGGATATTTACCAGTTGCTACTGTACCGAATATGCTAGATTTGAATATTAACGCTGTAGCAAAAGAATTGATAAAAGAAGAAAAATAAGTTTCACGTTTTGTCGGG
>JBKPGB010000205.1:0-33566 GCA_046729135.1 Thermoproteota archaeon
GTAATTCTCCATTATGTCTTTGTATATACTAAATATTGCATCGCTAACTACTTTATTCTTTAATTGGTTCTCCGAGTTCACTATTGTTTCATATTTTTTATTGTCCAGGCCTCTAGCTCCAATCGTTAGAAAATCACAAAGTTCAGCTTTTGAAAAAGCGTATTTGTTTTCATCGCATACTACAACTATTGCTTTCATAATATTTATCCAAAATTCATCATTGTTAGAAACTTTCAGGTTTCCTACTTGTAAGGAGGTATTTAATTTTATTTTGTTGTCTGTTATTCGCAATTCATCTAATATTTGAAAAAGTATTTTTTCTGGATTGATGGTGTTATTTCTATATATCAATAGTTGTTCACCTATATTATCTCATAATACTAATTATAGTATTGCTATTTAAAGTAAATTTCTAATAATTCGTTAAAATTGTTATAACTAACGTTTTTACTTTGGTGCAGCAATACTTGCCTTTTGATTCTGACAAGTTTAAAAATACAAAAATGATATTGTATACTACTTATGGTTCATCAGACAATTTCGTAAAGTTATAATATTTTTAATATTTCTCCCTTATTTTTTCGAATCACTGCTAAAAGTTGTTTTGAAACTTTATCAAGTAAATGCTTGACTTCTTCTGTCTTGAATCCCCTTGAAACTACTTGAATTCTTAAAGTGGGGATATTATCGACGTAGCCTTGTGGATGGGTTTTTAAATATAATCTATCTTTTGGTGCTGATGCAACTATTTTTGTTAATCTGGATGATATCATAGCCTCACTAATTCCTTGAACATAATAGTTAATCTCGTGTATTGTAAAGTTGCCTATTTCTTCTTTGATTTGAGGCAAAATATTTCTTGTAACTATTGCTTTCATTTCAATCGGAACTCCTGGTAAGCACATTATTACTGTTTTATTAACAGAAAGCAATACCGCAGGAGCATTACCGACAGGATTCTGAATTGGAGTCGAACCTATTGGAATTATTGCCATCTTTAATCTTGCGTTATTTATTTTCACTTTTTGATGTCTTGCACGATAACTTTTTTTTACCATATCTAATGCAACATTGTTCAATATCAGTCTTTTTTTCAGTGCTTTACCAATTCCCATTAATGTCTTATCGTCATAGGTTGGACCTAATCCTCCGCAAACAATTATCAAGTCGGGTTTCCTCTTAAGAGAATCGATTAAGGCCAAGTTAATTTCATCTAAATCATCTCTAATTACTGTCACTCTTCTTACAAAACCGCCAATTTTCGTAATTCTTTTTGATATCCAATGAGCATTCGTGTTTAAAGTTATGCCAGATAGTAACTCATTTCCAATACATATAATTTCAACAGTGTACATTTAATATAACTTTGAACTCGATTTGAAGAATTTGGATATATTGAAAATTACTGGTGTAAACCGCATATTTGATATGCAAACATAATATATCCCGCAATTCTTGTTGATTGTCTGAAAGGATAGAAATTATTGGTATCTTTTGGCATTAATTCATATTTTAATGCATCAGCTTCCGTCTTTGATATGGTTACACGTACAAATTGACTGCCAAGTAAAGAATCCCAAGGGATTTGAGTAGTAAATTCTTTTTTTGTAGCCAGTATAGAGACCACTCTACTTGTATTACTTTTATCTAGAATAACAGAATATTCATAATCATCATTTTCAAGAAATGGATCATGAGTGGTAAATGGATCAATATCAACATATTCCTTAATTTGTTCCCTAAAAGAGACTGACAGTTTATTCATTATTACTAGATCTGTTAAAGTTAGTGTTTTCATTTGATTTGGAGAGGGGGACTTTATTTCGCTTATTGATAACATAGACTGCAGTACTGATATGTTTATCATTATATAATTTTTGATGTTTATAATTACTTAGCGGTTCAATATTTATAGAAATATAAGGATTATCAATATTAAATCTATTGCCGGGGTACCCAAGCTAGGTAAGATATGCATGATTCCCTAAAAGGGGTCAGCCTCGAGATCAAAATCATGAAAAACCGACGCGTAAGCTGATGTTCGCAAGAACTCGTGGGTTCGAGTCCCACTCCCGGCGCTTTAATATAGATAGTTGTAACTGATAGGATCATTAGTAAGTGATAGAATCTGTATAAACTGCATTTTGATCAACAAATTATCAATCGAATTGGATACAGCTCTAACCACATTGAGCAATTAATTCATTTTCATGTGTGAAGCACACATGTTCCAGTTTTGTGTAGTCCTGAAAGGAATATTTGCAGCCACATTGATACTCTAGTACTTTCTTCTTTACCTTATATCCGTTAGAAGAAACTAACTTCGACATAGTATATTAACACTAAACAGATATATCAACTTTAATTGGTCATCGAACCTAGACTTACGTTTATTTTATGGTTGTCTAATTATTCATCCTCTGCATTTCTTATAAGATTAGCTTAAAATAGACCCCAATACATCAAATATGAGGAGTGTAAAATAGACTTATTTTCGAGTTTTATAACATTTAGAAAAGATTATTTTTTGTTATTTATAGTGGTGTTTCTCTCGATTGGATTGAGCACATTTGGTATCTTTGTCACACATACATTTGCAGCAGCACAAACAAATCAATCAGATTTTAATTTTGTTGCTGCCGGAGACTTTGGTTGCGGTAAAAACGCCAATAGAACAATAACCAACATGTTAAGCAGAGAACCAGAGGTGGTCATAGGGTTGGGAGATCTTTCTTATCAAAAAACTGCAGATTGTTGGTTTCACGTTGTTTCTCCATTAGATAACGATGGACGATTAAAAATCGCGATCGGAGATAATGAAATGTTTCCATATAAATTTAATCAATATATGAAACATTTCAATATGACCAAACCCTATTATTCATTCAACTATGGAAACGTTCATTTTCTTTCACTGGCAACAGCTAAAAATAAAGTAATACCTTATAATGAAACTTCGGAACAGTATAAATTTGTTAATGATGATCTTAAAAGAGCGCATGAAAATAAGAGCATTAATTGGATAATAGTGTACTCATTTAGATCGTTCTATTCCTCTAATACAACACATCCAGGGCTAGATGAATTGCAGGATCTGTATCATCCTCTCTTTGATAAATACGGAGTAGATGTTGTCCTACAGGCTCACAATCATAATTATCAACGGACGTATCCAATTAATTACAATGTGACAAAAACATTTACCCCTATAATAACTGATAGAGATACTGAGAAATACGATGATCCAAAAGGGCCTATATTTATCACAGCAGGAACGGGAGGGGAGGATCTCTATAATTTTACCGGTCAAGCGCCCTATGTTATTACTCAATTTCAGAGACACGGATTCTTAAATATAGATGTAGTTGAAAATGGAACTAGGTTGAATGGTAATTTTTATGAGAACAGAGCTAAAAGTGACAAGGATCACTTTACGATCATAAAGTAGATAATGATCCATTATTCATTCATTCAATTAAGCTTTTGAAGGTATTATTTGAAGAATAAAATTTAAATTGAGAGCTAACTCATTGAATTGGGCATTAATTTTACCTCATTTGACTCACTAAATTTCATTCGTTAATTACATCTTCCAGTAGGTGTTTTGGTATTTTGGCCAATTGTTCCACTTTCCAATGGCAGCTCCAACAAAACCCACAAACAACACATGTAAATTGCGTTCTTGTTTTGCATGACCTGCATTCCTTATATTCCAACTCAGTAGTGTTTCTCAAATACTCATGTTTTAGGTACTTGTTTTTCTTCCCGATCAGTCGGGAATTCATTTCTATCTACATAAATTGTGTCGAATCCGAAATATAATTCTTCTTTTATCGTAATACCAAATTACATATCGTTCCTTACGATATAATAAGATAAAAGATGACAAAATTATTTAGTATGTTTTGATAGTTTTGATACCATAATATGATAATGTAGTTACTTAATTTCAATTCGATTTTTTGAAGTACCTACGATATTATGGTAATTTGGCGTAATTATATCCCTATTTGTAATAATATTGACTTCACAAATATGAAGAATTTGATGTTATTGAATATCTATATTTGATTCATCTATTTCCACTGTCTTCGGTCTCCCTCCAACAACCCAGAATCACCATGTATTCTATCGATATGTTTGGATAACTCTTCGTTATTGTTAAATTTCGATGCGCAATAAGGACATGAGACTTGAGCACTATTTGACATTGCTATAATATCTGGATGCATTCAAATTAATCCTTTTGTTTATTACGTCAATACTACAAACTGCAAAATAAAGTGTGATATTAACTTGCAAGCAATCTAATGTTTTTCGTAAAATGATATCAAATCATCATCAGTTTCTATTATCCATTCTACGAGCGTATCATCTAATTTATGATATTTTAGATGTTCTCTTCTTTTTTCCTTAATTATTTCTTCTTTACAGATTCCACATTTCATGAAAAGATTTGGCACTCGTAATGTCAAAGTATAATTTTAACATATATATCACTAGTGATATTTTCAAACGGCTCAGAATACTAAAATCTATAGAATTGCACCTCTATTTGTGCAGTTATGATGTAGAAGATAAGAAAAAAATAAAAAAAGTAGATTAAAAAGAAAAAATATCTGATTTTTATATTCTTTGTTCTTTCACTGAAGTTTGTAGAAGCTCGCCAATTTCGTTGTGCATCTTTAAGAAATTCAGTCCTTTCTCTGTGGTTTTGTAGGTTTGTGAGCCTTCTAAATATTCTAGTAAATTATTTTCAATAAGTACGGAGAGGTACTCCCTCAATTGAGCATAGCTTAGAAAAGCTTTGTACATGATTCTGGTTTTTGTTGCCCCACCATTTGCTGCTTCTAGGATCATTGCTACTATTTCTGTTCTACTTCTGTATTTCATATCAAGATACACTAAACTTATTTATTTTAATGTATTGGCACAATAATCTATAACAAAACTACATCCACTGTGCATCTTTGTTTGTTATACTATATGAAACTGAATAATTTCCGGTAATATTGTTTCTATGAAAAAATAAAAAATTCGAGCAATCCAGTTAAATTATTCGAAATGCATTAAGTTGTGTCTTTTGTAAGCACTTCATTTAGCCAATTACCTTCTACCTCATCACCTTGGGCATCACCAGATGATGTTGACCTTAGCTTTTCGTCACTCTCAATATCTGGATTGGATTCCACTTCGCTTACATGGTCTGTATCCTCTTGGGAAGGGTTGATGTTTTTGTCTTCTAATTCATTTGAGACAACTTCTGAATGTGGTTGAGTTATCCTTGAGAGAAAGCTGTTTATTTCGTCTTTTTCTAATTTAATACGGTCTAATAATTCAGTTGAATTTGTACTGATTTGTTGATATGTTTCGTCGACAATATCATTACTCCTATACTGCAACTTTGCATCGAAAATAATCGTTTTGATGGTTGTACTTTGCAAATCCAATTCTTGTAGTCTTGAATTCAAAGTATTTATGACATCTTGTTCGTTACCTTCCAAATCAACCAGTCTCTTTTCATATATTAAATGCAACACTTCAGCATCATCCTTCATTAAGTCATTATCTGCAACAAGGTTCTCAAGTGCCTTAACTCTCTTGAGTGTAAGATTTTTTTGTCTGAGTAATTTCTGGGCGTCCATTCGCCACTTTGGTATAAAAATCACATAGTCGCCTTGGACAAGCAACTGCTCATATGATAGTTGTTTTAATCCAATTGAACCACAATCCACACCTATTGACTCTATAGAGCCGTCGATATCAGTAACTAACCCGATTACCTTTCCCACATACGCGCCATACATATCTTTTACCTGCTTTCCTACAAATTCGAGCTTTATATCGCTCATGAGGTTGAAGTGACATTCAGATATAATGATGGCATAGTTAAAAATAATCAATAATTTAGTAGATGTTTTAATACTTAGTATACTGGCAGCTTGAAATTATTGTAATCTGAATAAATATGTATACTGGACTATTTTGTATTACTATTATGAATTTCAACTCTGTTTATGATTTTTCAGATCGAGAAAAATCTGTACTTGGTCAACATTTTTCAAATACAGATAAGCACGTATTTGCAATTACAACTCCTAGACAAGTCGATAGAGGCGCACTGATGTCGAGATATTCTCGATCGGATAAAACAATGAGAAAGATTTTTTTGGATGAATTTGTTACAAATCCGAACAGAGGAAAGGAATTCTATAGCAAAATATTATCAGAATATGGTGATGATTCTGTTGCGGAATTAGGAGAAGCACAGATTGCGGTAGAGTGGATCTCCAACATTGCGGCTAAAAAAATGGAGGATCAAAGGATTGGTTTATCCTATTTGGAAAAATCCTCTCGCTATATACCATTTGATCAGAAAGTTGGTAACATGTATAAATATTATAGAGATGATAGAATACTCAAATCAAAATACGCAGATCTATTTATAGAATCTTGTGACCACGCATTCGATGTTTATAGTAAAAGTATCAATTTAATGCAGAAATTTATTGCAGAAATTGAACCAATTGATGATTTTGTGTATTTTGATTCCATTTCAAAATCAGAAAAACCCTTCTCCAAGCTCGCGAACGGGCAGGATATAGAATCGGCGAAGAAAGTGTACAATAGTACAGTAAGATCTAAAGCCCTGGATATTCTACGTAACTTGCTGCCTGCTGCCACTCTTACCAATTTGGGGATATCTGGAAATGGTCGAGCATTTGAATACCTCTTAACAAAATTGTACTGCTCTGAATTAAATGAGCTCAAGGGACTGGCTCATTTATTGAATTCTGAACTAGATTATGTTATACCATCTTTTATCAAAAGGGTAAATGAAAAACATGGAAAATCTCTTCAATTATTTATGATAAATACCAGTAAGGAGATATCAAAATTGACAGATAAATATCTTGGAAATATTCAACCTGATTTTTCTCCTGTGGATGTAAGGCTAATCAGTTATACTGAGAGTAAAGATGCAGAACTAAAGGTTGTTTCTGCAATATTATATGAACATGCACATGGACAATCACTGCATGACATAATGAAATTAGTTAAATCATTTCCACAAGAAAAAATAAAGGAAATAATTTTGGCCTACACAAAATTTCGTGGAAACAGAAGGCATAAACCCGGTAGGGCATTTGAGATGGTTGAATATTTATTTGAAATGTTTACCAACTTTGGGATGTTCCGTGACTTGCATCGTCATAGAATTCTTACTATCGAAAGGCAATTACTTTCGACTAAACATGGATATGATATTCCTAAAGAAATTATTCACTCAGGGATTGAGAAAGATTTCAAGGATTGTATGTATCTTTCTGATAACGTTTATCAAAATCTTGCAAGGACCATGCCTATCGAGGCTCAGTATGCCGTTAATTTTGCCTATAAATATCCATACTTCATAAAAATTAATTTGAGAGAACTTTACCACATGATCGAATTACGTACTACCGCACAAGGACATCCAGATTATCGTTATATATGTCAGCAAATTTATAAAAAAATCAATGATATTCATCCACTACTAACGAAAGGAATGAAATTTGTGGATCTGAATCGATATGAGCTTGGAAGATTTGAAACCGAGAAGAGAAAAGAAATGAAGAGAAGAGAATTATTATCTTCGAAATAACCAATAAATAAAACATTCATAGTAATTAATTATACTAGGGTTAGAACCATTTTTCCAATGATTGATTCTTATTCTTGTCTGAATTCTTAAGCTTTTGTAATGCTGAATTAACACGATCTTCAGAAAAGTTTTTTTCGCTACATAAGAATTCAACTGTCTTATCATAATCAACAGACTCAAATTTAATATCATCATTAGTAACATTTGCAACTTTTGGTTTCAAGAATAGTTCTCTAATTTCTTCATACGGAACATTGGATAACGGTTCTTGAAGTTGATCGATATTTTCCAATTTTGAATATTTTTGAATAAGTTTCATTGCAGTCTTCGGACCTATTCCGGGTATACCTCCAAAGTTATAGTCGGTTCCTATTAGGATTCCTACGTCAACTAGTTGCTCATGTGTCAATTTAGTATAATTAAGTATATCTTCAAGATAAAACATTTCTAGCGGAACTTCTATGTAGGTATTTCTATTGGGAACTTTCCTTTTACCACTAATCGTAATATTTCTTATTAATCTTTTAGCACCAAATAAAATAGAATCATAATCCTGACTTGCACAAATATGTACTAGATCGGAATTAGTTAGCTTTGCTGCAGTTGCTTCTCCTTCTGATGGAGCTTGTATCGTTGGAATTCCTAATAAAGAGAGCAATTTCTTTGATTCATCTATCATCTTATCCGTCAAGACTGATGTTGCTTGACTATATTTTCTTGCTTCTTCTAGTTTACCTTGAATAATTGCTTTCTCATATTTTTCCGTAGCTACCTCCTTAATTTTATGTCTGCGTTGAATTTCATTAATTTTTAATGGATTAGATACTCCGTCAAAGACATAGACAAGTTTGATACCCTCAGCCAGTAAATTGATATTACGATAAAATAGCCCACTTAAATGACTGGTTATTTCTCCGTGAATATTACTAAGAAGTTCTCCAGTAGATCCACGAATTGTGGCTAGAAATTGGTGAATAGTATTAAAAGCATCAACAGCAATTGTTTTATTTGAGAGATCACTTAATTTTATGTTATTATATGTTAGGATTGGTTTTAGATCTAAGCCCATTGACTGCATTATAATCACACGATCTTTCTTTTTATTTTTTCCAATTTTTCTTTTTATTTAGGCAATTAATTGGATAGTATTTGGAAAAAAGTAGATAAGTCAATTTGATTATTGGTCAACTATGAGTTTGCTTATGAACGTAAGTACTGTGGTAAGTGTTCTGAATGTTGCTGTGCTGTCGATATTGTTAGTAATTTATGTAAAGATATACCTCAAGAGTAAAGCTGTATTTACAATTGGTCTGATGTTCTTTACGGTTATGTTAATGCTTCACAATTTAATAGCTGTATATGCCTACTTAGTTATGGCTCCACTTTATCCAGATGATTTACTGCCATATTTTGTAGCAATACATATTGCAGAATTTGTTGGAATTGTTTCTTTGTTAAGAGTAACTCTTTGAAGCCAATAATCCTATATTGAACCGGAAACTCATGCATTCATTATATTATCCAATAAAGCTTTTTACTTAAAGATTAGCATCAAAATTTGTAAAAAAATGAATGTTGGGGTTTTAGATTAACCTTCTTCCCATCCCTTTGAGAACAGACCACTCTTCTTTAGTGGAATAGGCTGACCTGGTGTATAATCCATTGGTCTCATCCAAAATATTGCTTTAGTTGGGCAAACCCCTATGCATGCACCATCTGAAATGCATCTTTCAGGATAGAATACAAAAGCTTTACCTCTCTTCCATCCTTCAACTGGTTTTACCCTCAATACATCTGGACCAAGAGAAGTACAGATTTCGACACATAGAGCACAGCCGATACAATGTTGTTCGCTAATATCTGGAATTATTGCTACTGGCATTTAATTCACTTAAACAGAAGTAAAGCCGAAACTATTTAAACACTGTGCTATTTTATAACACCGATATAAATACTGCAAATTCCACCGAAATTTTTGATACGATGAATATAAAGCAAAAGATAGAAATTATATTTTGGAAGAGCTTTAGACGTGGTTCGTAAAATCACAGTACTTGTACCGGTTATTATTGCAAGTATAATATTGGGTGTATTGGGTTTAACGTTTGTTCCAGAAGGAATAAAAAATAGGAATTTAGACTTTTCAAAAGGTACGATAGTCATAAACAATCATTCAATAAGTGCTCAGATTGCTGAAACTCCTGCAGAACGGCAAAGGTGGCTGACTTTTAGAACTGAAAAACTACCATTTAGCTCTGCCCTTCTACTTGTTTATGATAAGTCTGATTTGTATTCTTTGTGGCTCCTGAACATACAATTCAATTTGGATTTGATTTGGTTTGATAATGCCGGTAATATTGTTTATATGGTAAAGGATGCAGTACCGTGCAAAAACGCTTTAGATCCTGTTCAGTGTACTTTTAAAAATACAACACCATCAAAATATATTCTTGCAGCAACATCAGGCTTTATCAATTATCACAATATCACAAAGGATTCAAAAATAAAATTGGTTTCAATATAAAGATTAAGTTGAAAGTGTAATATGATTTTCATTTAGTGATGTCTTGAAATTCTTGATATATTTGTTTTATTTCCTCTATTGAAGCTTCATCCTCAAGGGTACTTGTATCACCAATTAGATCTGACCTAGTACTTATCGATTTTAGTAATCTTCTCATTATTTTTCCACTTCTTGTCTTTGGCAATTTATTGGTAAAATGTATTTCATTCGGAGTAGCAATTGGTCCAACTGTCTTTCGAATATGATTGACAAGATCCGTTTTTAATTCTGGAGATTCTATGTAGCCACTCTTAAGAACTAGGAATGCGACTATTGCCTCCCCTTTTTCCTTATCAGGCTTACTGATTACAGCTGCTTCGGCTATTGCGTTGAATGCTACAAATGCGCTCTCTAATTCCATAGTGCCTAGTCGATGTCCCGCAATTTTGAGTACGTCATCAGACCTTCCTAGTAACCAGATATAGTTATCCTGGTCTATGAGTGCAAAATCACCTGAATAATAAAACCCTTGAAATTTGTTCCAGTATGTATTAATATATTTGTCATCGTTATTCCATAGTGTCATTAACATACCTGGCCATGGTCTTTTGATGACCAAATAACCTTTATTATCGGGTTTTACATCGATCCCATTTTCATCCACTATCCCTATGTCTACTCCTGGAACTGGAAAAGTTGCGGACCCCGGTTTCATGGCTATTGTATCAATGCCCAAACATTGACTTATCATAATTCCTCCTGTTTCGGTCTGCCACCACGTGTCAACTATTGGACATTTTTCTTTTCCAATAATTCTAAAATACCATAACCATACATCAGGGTTTATTGCTTCACCTACTGTGCCTAAAAGACGCAATGATGATAAATCAAAATTACTAGGGATCGACAAGTCGTATTTCATGTATATACGCAATGCTGTAGGGGTGGTGTATAGAATTGTGGCTCTATGTTTTTCGACTAGTGCCCAATATCTATCGGGGGTAGGGAAATCAGGAGTTCCCTCAAAGATAACATTCGTCACTCCATGTAATAGAGGTGCGTAGACCATGTAACTATGTCCCGTAACCCATCCGATATCTGCAGTGCATAAAAAAATGTCCTCTTCTTTATAATCAAAAACCCATTTTGCCGTTGCATAGATATGTGTAAGATATCCGCCGGTACTATGCAGCACGCCCTTTGGTTTTCCAGTTGTGCCCGAAGTATACAAGATGTAAAGTGGGTGAGTACTCTCGACAAGTTCAGGTGGGCAGTAGGACTTTTCTTTCTTGACCAGCTCGTGCCACAAAAGATCTTTTTTACTCATTTTGATCTCAGCTGTTCCTCTTTTAAGAACAATCACATTTTCTATCGATGGCGCTGATGTAATAGCGGTGTCGACTATTTTTTTTAGTTCAAGTATTTTCCCGCGTCTTACTCCTTGATCAGCAGTTATGATGACTTTAGATTTCGAATCATTTATACGATCGGTTAATGCTTGTGAACTAAATCCAGAAAAAACAACAATATGTATAGCTCCTATTCTGCTACACGCCAACATAGCAACAGGCAACTCGGGAACCATGGGTAGGTATATAGTAACTCGATCACCTTTTTTTACTCCCAAATTGCGTAGAGCATTTGCAAATTTATTTACTTCTACATATAATTGGTTATAAGTAAGAGTTCTAACGTCGCCAGATTCATTTTCCCATATTATTGCTGCTTTATTTTTTGTAATATTATTAATGTGCTTATCAAGACAATTTACGGATGCATTTATCAAGCCACCAGTAAACCATTTTGCAAAAGGTGGATTCCAATCAACAGTTTTGTCCCATCTTTTACTCCAAATTAAATTATCTGCCTGCTGAGCCCAGAATTCCTCTATATTTTCTAACGACTTAGTTCTTAATTCCTGCAGAGTTTTGCCTTGGAGATTTATTTCTACTGCTTTGTCCTCCTGATCTAACATGGTTGAACTTTTTTTCTCTAACATTCGAATATGTAATTTACTATCTTTATATTAAAAGGATTGTATGCTACATGTATATTCTAATTGACTTTTCGTAGAAGGATAAAATCGCGCCTGTTTGAGTTTGAATTGATAGATGAAAAAAATAAATTTGTGCTTTTGAAGAAATGAAATGTTGTTAGAATGGGATGAACAGATTAAAGCTCATCTAATGTGGATATGGGGTGGAGAAGACGGTTTTATGAAAAGGAAAAGAGAAGGAATGTTGGTTGTAACGGAAAAAAGACTCATATTTATAACAAAGACCAACATGTCATACAGAATTCATGATGTACATTCACAGCGACAGCTTTTGCGATTTAAAGAAAAGAAGAATGTTTTTTTGCCAATAGAAGGTTACGGTATTACTGAATTAAAGAATGATATTGAAAAAAGTGATAAAAATACTGTATTCACTTTTTCTGAAATTTCGGATATGTATTTTGTTGAAAGAAGATGGGGTACGGAACTTAAAGTTAAAATTAATACTGATATCCAAAATAAACAGAAAAATTATGGCTTTGCAATTGTGAAGGGTTGGGTAAAATATCCTGCAAAGGATCCACTGCTGTTTCATCATGTGGACTGGAATCCAATAGTAACATTATTCAAAATGTCTTAAAAGTTTGTTATGCTTGCTTTCTAACTAACTAGAAATAAATCACCATAAAAAGAAAGTAAATAAAATATATAATATCATAAGTACTCTTGTGCCGGAAAATAGAATTGAAGATAAGAAGTTATTTCTTGTCGGTGTGGGTCCAGGTTCGTCAAGCTATTTAACAGATGTAGTGAAAGAAGTAATTAGAAAATCCAAATATCTGATAGGTTATAAATATACATTATCAATAATAAGAGATTTGATTATTCCTAATTTTCATCAGGTCTATGAAGTAACAATGAAGAATCAGGATGAAACTTATAATGAAGTGTACAAAAAAATGCGAGAAAATGAATTTTGTACAATTCCTTTTACTGGAGATGTAAATTTTTCAGAGTCTGAAGTTGTTGATAGATTGCTTGAAATCTTTGGTAATGATAAAGTAGAATTAATGCCAGGGATTAGCTCTATTCAAGTTGCTGCTTCAAGGGCAAAAGTTCCACTGGATAAAGCAAGAGTTCTTACTTTTCATATTACTGAGGATATTGAAGAGAAGAAGAGAGAATTAGTTGAAGTTATACAAGGTAAGAAGAGCGTAGTTTTGGTACCAAGGCCTTGGAACAATAACACAAAAAAAAATTTTATGCAATCCGAAATAGCGTTATACCTTAAAAATGAGGGAATAGATACTTCAAAGCTGATAGTTTGGGTATTTGAATTTTTGACAACTGCTGAAGAGAGGGTGTTTAGGGGTAAATTGAATGAATTAGAGGATATGGATTTTAGTGCAATGTCGGTATTGGTTATTGATCAGGTTAGACGCAAGACATATCTGGAATTTGATTGAGATTACTTTTGATTCTGGTTTTTATACTATCTTAAAAAATTCATATCTCCAGATTGTCTTATTAAATCCCATTCAATAATAGCACTAAAAAATAGAATTATTGCTACGATACCAATTTCAATGCCAGTATGTATAAGATTTTCTTTAATGTTTGTTCTTTTTAAAATGTGAATTAGTAGTAAATAACTTCTAGAGATAGCTATTCCGTAAGAAATAAGTTCCATGATTCCAAATATTGTCAAAAAAACAAGTAATGGCGGTATTTGGATTGGTAAATCTCGTGTTATGATCATGAAAATATTACCAGTACTAAATCCTGAAAAGAGACCAAACGCAATTCCGATACCTGGGACAAACATTAGAGTCGATATTAGAAAGTTATTGACGAATATGCCTATGCTATCAATATTTCTGATTTTATTTTGAAATTGTTCCTTTAAAACTGTTGAAGTAGATTTGTCATATGAGACTGATGTCCCAAATACAAAGAAAATCAAAAATAGAAAAATACCAAGTCCAAGATAAAGAGTCCTTTTTTTAAAATTGTATTTGTACATGTATCCCAACCATAATGTTTGTGCTTTTTAATAATATGGATAAAACAAAACGTTTTTAGCATTTATGATTGTTCTGTTCAATAATAAAACTTGGATTCGTTGTCTATTGCATTGATTTATGCGATAAATAAGGGATATCAAGTTCATCCTGATGCTTTTGCCTTTCTCAAATCTCTCGATTGTGATGTTGAAAAAATAATCAAGACCATAGTGCATGCTAAGAATAAATTCAAACAGAAGTCTCCAATATTAATCGATGATATAAAGAGTGTTATTTCACGAGACCTTGTTCGCACTGATCAACGTGTTATAACAAACACAAACATTGAGAGTAATGGTGAAAGTTATAAAATCATTTTTGATCCTACGTACAAGATAAATTCTGAGGATAAGAAAGATTTTTTTAAACTCTTTGATAGTCGTTATAAAAAAACATTGAAAATCTTGTCAATCCGATCGGAAAGCAGGCAGATAAGAAAAATAAAATATATTAAGGATCTTAGAAATAAGTCGAGATTTAGCTCTCTAGCCAATGAGAATGAAAGGGGAAAACTTGTTGATTCTGTTTTTGTCGCAGGTTTGATCATGCTTAAGAGAAATAGAAAAAATGATGTAGAGTTAGTGATAGATGATACTAGTGGGAGTATTCCTGTAGTTTGCAGAACTCGGGAGTTAGTTAACGAGGCTTCAACACTAGTTTTGGATCAAATGTTAATGTTAGAAATTTCACCTAGTAAAAGAAATTCAAATGATTTTGTTATTAAAGATATTATATTTCCTGATATTCCAGAACATGTTTCTTCTAAATCAGGTACAGAGTCATATGTAGCCCTCATTTCAGATTTGCATGTAGGCAGCAAATATTTCATGGAAAAGGAATTCAATGATTTTTTAGGTTGGTTATCATCAGATGATGAGTTTGTAAGAAAAATCAAATTTATTTGTATAGCAGGTGATATAGTTGACGGAATAGGAATTTATCCTAATCAAGATAGAGAATTAATCGACATAAATATCAACAGTCAAATGTCATATGCAGCAGCTTTACTACAAAAAATTCCCAAAAGGATGCATGTATTTTTGATTCCTGGCAATCACGATCCCGGAAGGAGGGCTTTACCACAAAGTGCTTTAACAAACCTTCGTGATTTTCAACAATTGGAAAATTTCAGTATTATCGGTAATCCCTCACTTGTTGAATTGAATAAAGTAAAGCTATTGTTGTTTCATGGCCAGAGTTTGGATGATGTTATTGCAACAGTGCCTGGATTGAGCTATTCAAAACCTGTGGAGGCGATGAAAATTTTGTTAAGATCTAGGCACTTGTCACCAATCTATGGTAACCGCACGCCGATAGCTCCAGAATCGGAGGACATGTTGGTTATAGATGATGTGCCGGATGTTTTTCATGCTGGACATGTACATACTACTCAAGTAGGCAGATACAAAGGCACATTAATAGTAAACTCTGGGGCCTGGCAAAAGCAGACAAAATTTCAACAGACAATGGGTATCACTCCAACCCCTGGAATTTGTATACTGGTTAATCTGGCGACTCTTCAATCCTTTAAAAAAGATTTCAACTATTAATGTCGTCAATAAACGGTGACAAGAGGGGATCGTTTTTAATAGCTTCTTTTACTGATGAAATATGAATATGCAATTTGATTCGTTGTGTCCTACCATAGCGTCCTTGGTTGACTATATTCGTAGTTATTAATCCTAGTTGATCAAGTTCTCCTATTATTTGGGTCATTCTTCTCTGAGTTAGGGGTTCTTGCTGAAGCCGTGAACAAAAATGTTGATAGACTGTATAAATTTCTCCTGTACTTCCATTTTTAGATTTTATTATTGAAAGTATTACTAATTTGGTGTGTAATGTGGAATTACTCAAAATCTCGAAGTTAGTATCGCTATCAATCTTCTGTTGTGCGCTTCTTATATGATCCTCGGTTATCTTCATAGTCGTTGATCTTTCTGCGATTTCTGCTGCAACTCTTAAAAGATCTATCGCCTTTCGAGCATCACCTGTTTCTCTACCCGCAATTGCAGCACAGAGATTGATTACGCCCATAGGAATAACATTATCATAAAAAGCAAGTTTGCATCTGTCGACTAGAATTTGTTTTAATTGCTCAACCGTATATGGATTAAAAACCAGTTCTTCTTCGCTTAGGCTGCTTTTTACTCTTGGATCTAGTTTATCCTTAAATGTTAAGCTATTTGAAATACCGATCAAACTAATGAATTGATCTGACGAAATTCGTTGATTTGCTCTTGTGAAGTTATAGAGAATATCATCACCTTTTTTATTGACAAGTGAGTCTATTTCATCTATAACAAGTACAATTTTGATTGATTTGCGTTTTATGAAATCAAGGATTCTATCAGTAGCTTCACTCATAGATAATCCGGTAAAATAAACCTGCATTTTTCTTTCTTCTTTATTGATGTCCAGTAATTCCGCAATTTCATAAAGGATCTTGTACGGTGTGTTTGAATTTTTTGCATTGATGAAAGGAACTCTAAGGTTCATGCCTAGTTGACTGGTCTTGCTATACAGGTGTTCGATAACGTTTTTTACTACTGCTGTCTTTCCTGTTCCTGGTTTTCCAAAGATTAACAAGTTAGACGGACGACCTTTTTTTAATATAACGGATAGTGATTGCGCAATAGTGGTGCTTTCTTTAGTTCTGAATAGCAGCTTATCAGGTACGTAGTCGATAGTTAAAACTTGTCTGTTTTTTATGATATTCTTATTTTTAATCGCACTATCAAAAATAGTGTCTAGGATGTCATCATCTAATTGCAGACGCCTCAGACACCCCTCTTTTTCTCTTGTATCTCAATATAATAAACTTCAATATAATAAACTCATTTAGTAAGTGGCATGTATATAAAATAAAAACTCCTAAATCAATTTTGATTTATTTGTTTGTTAATTTTTATTACTTTGTAGCTGGTAACAAGTAAAAACAAACCTCAATGAGAAATATAGGGGTGGTTGTTTCTGCCATTGTTTAGAGTTGTTAATTTGGAGGAAAAAACTCATTAAAAACCCCTTTATTTCCAATGGAGGCTAATTTAACAGAGATCAACATTGTTAAGAGACTGATATAACCCCTTAATTTCCACTGGAAAGAATTAGGGTCGAGATATTGGAAAATTGATAACTACACTAGAGCATAAAACCTTAATTTATCGCATCATAATTAGTTAACAAAAGCTGAGCTGTTTGTTAACTTGTTAGTCACTTTAGTTGTTAAGTGTGATGTGATTTAAACTCCCGATCTGTCATCCGCCACGAAAAAGATTAAAATAGAATTGGAAGATGAAAATGGACAAAAATACAACCTAACTCTAGAGGGCAGTTTATCAAGAGCAAAAATAATGAATTTAATTGAATTTGTACAATGTTTTGAAAGAAATTCTAGGGACACAAGTATCGAACACAAAGAAAGCGATAGAAAATTAGGTCAAAAATTGTGGAACTTGATTACTGAGAACTTTAGATATCATACTTTCACCTCTACTGATTTATTAAGAATTTACCAAGACCTGAATTATGAGACGATCCAATTAAGTGTCATTTCTATCTATTTGTCTCGATTTTATCTAAAAAAACAACTTAACAGATCAAAAAATGGTAAACAATGGGTGTATTCACTGGTTAAAGAGAATCTAAATTATGAAAAAGTAAATTATGACAAATCTAAGCAGGTGAACTTGTTGTCTGTTCCAACAGTTTACGACCTTCATTTGTGATTTTATATCTAAAAGGCCTCGTACTCTCATCTCTAATCACAATATTTTCTGAATATAATTTTTTCAGTAATCGAGATGTATGCTCACGTGATTTCTTAATTTTTCCCTGAATCTGTCTCGAGGTTAATGGTACCTCTAACATTTTAAGTATAGAATTTACCGTATTCAAATGCAGAGCAACATCGTCTCTAACATCGTCTTTCTTGTCTGTGATAATCACGCTTTTCATCACGGGAGTAACATTATGTGATATATTTTTGTGTGACCTATCATCAACAGCATTGGTACTGGTAACAAGCTCATCTTCCATTCGTGTACTTTTCTCTGGATTTATTCTTAATTCAATCATATCTATTTTAGTCCGTAGTTCCGAAATGATATCATTATACTCATCAAACTTGCGAATATATCCATCAATTAACATATCCTTAAACTTCTGATTCTCTTTAACTCGTTCTTTCAGGTCCCGAAAATAACCAAAATAATAAAATGCAACAAAGGATAATACAAAAAGTATAATTGAAATTATAATATCGAATAATGAATACTCTAAATTAATGTCAAAAACAGTCATGTGATATCATGTGATTTACATACACGTATTTATTAAATTTTTACTATATTAATACTAACCTTTTAATCACATTATCAATCAAAGAAATCACACCATTCAAAACTGATGGATCGACTTCATCACTCTGTTTATTCAATATCACGCTCAGTTGATTATTCAATCGATCGAGTACCGAAAATGTTTCTATGTCGACCACATTGAGCAATTGCAATAACAACATTGTATAAACTGTCTTTCTTGTCTTGTTCCTACACTGACCTAACTGCCGATAATACGCACCAGAACTTATATTATCTATAGGTTTTCCCTTCATCTTTTTATTATAAATAATTGATGTTTGTTTCTTTGTAAATATAGAATTTACAATAAAATGATTCATGATAGCTGCATAATTCAAATTGCTATTTTCCATTTCCTATACAAATTTGTATAGTACCATAGTTTAATTAACTTATTGAAACATGTATCGAACACGTCTAAATTCTTTAATGAGATTATTATTATACAAGTAATTACTTTGAGAAATGATGGAAATACAAAACACAGAAAAATATATTCTCAACGAAATCAAAAAGCAAAAAACTTTATGCTTTCCACTTATAGACTCTGAAAACTCATTTAAGACCATAGAACTAGCAAAAAAATTAGAAGAGCTTGGTGCTTCGGCAATATTAGTTGGTGGCTCATCAACATCGGACCAAATTGAATTATCCAATTTTGTGACAGAATTAAAGAAGAATGTTAAGATCCCAGTTATTTTATTTCCGGGAAATATCACAGGAATATCGCCAGCTGCGGATGCAATTTTGTTTAGTTCCCTACTCAACTCCGAAAATCCTTATTACATAACAGGAGCCCAGGCGCAGGGAGCATTGGTCGTCAATAAATATAATCTAGAAGCCATCCCAACGGGCTACCTTATTATTGGTAATGGATCAACAGCGTGGTTCATAGGCCAAGCCAAATCCATTCCATTCAACAAATCAAATATCGCAGTAATGTACGCCCTAGCAGCACTTTACATGGGTATGCGATTTTTATATCTCGAAGCTGGATCTGGCGCATCACAAAATATTCCACCAGAGATGATAAGCACTGTGAAAAAATTCTATAAGGGAATCTTAATAGTTGGAGGAGGAATTAATTCTGCTGAGACTGCCAAAAAAATATCTAATGCAGGAGCTGACATCATAGTTATTGGTACCATGATTGAAAAAGAAAAAGATTGGGAGTTAGAATTTACTAATATTATGAAAGCAATAAGAAATTGAGTAGTCATATCAAAGAAAACAAAGACGTTCAAATTCCTTCTCATTATATAGAGTATCATCAGAAAATTTCAAAATATATCGAAAATTCCATATCTGTTGCGCAAACAGCTAAAAACAACGGCCTTGATATTTCTGAAAAAGTTGAGTCACAAATTGGTTATGATTTACCAGACAGGATAGCAAAGATACACGAAATCGACATTTCTAGTAGATTAAGAACGCTATTGCCAGAATTAGGAAAAGAATTAACAGCACTAAAGATAGCGGAAGAAATAGTCCTAGGGGAATATGGCGGAGTAACTATAGAGGAAAAGCTAAACAACGCAGTAAGAGTTGGACTGTCTGTTGTAACAGAAGGTGTAACGGTAGCTCCGTTGCAAGGGATATATGATGTTAAAATAAAAACAAATGCCAACAATTCTCAATATCTATCAGTTTCTTTTGCTGGTCCAATAAGATCTGCAGGGGGAACCGAAGCTGCCTTAACAATGCTAATCGCTGATCATGTGAGAAAGATTATCGGATTAGATAAGTATATTGCTAATTCATATGATGACGAAATTAGTAGATATGTTGAAGAATTAAGAATTTATGAAAGAGAGGTAGGTAATTTCCAGTTTAAGGTCTCTGACGAGGACGTCATTCGTTGCATAAGTTCTCTTCCTGTAGAAATTGATGGAGTTGACACAGACCCTGTAGAAGTAGTTGGTCATCGGAATCTACAAAGGGTTTCTACCAACAGAGTTCGTGGGGGTGCATTAAGAGTAATGAATGACGGTTTGATAGGCAGAAGCAGAAAAATATTGAAGATAGTTGAAAATCTAAAATTAGAAGGGTGGGACTGGCTCAAAAGTCTTGAAGGAGCAATTCAGACTGCAGATGACGATACAGTATCCCACAGGATGACTGAAGTCATTACTGGGAGACCGGTTCTTTCAATGCAGAAAAAAATCGGTGGTTTTAGATTACGGTATGGTAGAAGCTGCAACACTGGATTCGCTACAATTGGAATTCACCCAACCATTCCAGTATTATTAAACTATGCAATTGCTGTGGGTACGCAAATAAAAATTGACGCGCCAGGAAAGGCCTCTACTATCGCACTAGTAGACACTATCGAACCACCAATTGTAAAACTAAACGATGGAAGTATTATGAAGATAGAAACAGTAAGTCAAGCAAAATCCATAGCTAAAAAGATCACAAAAATTCTCTATCTAGGAGACATTCTAATAAGTTATGGCGACTTCCTTGAAAATAATACTCAATTATTGCCATCATCGTATGTTGAAGAAATATGGGCTCAGGAATTAGAAAGCAAACTCACAAAAATGCACTCTCATTCAAACTTGAAAATATTTGAGAGTGAAAGATTACTAGAGTTAATACAACATCCATTGGAAAAAAAACCATCGGTTTTTGAAGCATTCAAGATTAGCCAATTTTTTGATATACCTCTTTATCCTGGATACGTTTTTTATTGGAGTGCTTTAGCATTAGATGAATTTACTAATTTAATCACAAAATTACTAGAAAATAGAGAGGTAATAAAAAATACCAACGAAGAAAAGTTTTTTACTAATGATTCAGAGGTAAAAAAAATTTTTGAAAAACTTGGCATAATCCACTCCCTTTGTCTTCATGACAGCAAAATAAGAATCGATGATCCTGATCAACTATATATCCTAACAGTATTAATAGCCAAATGTATCAAATACGGATCAAATCTTGATAAAGTCTTAGAATCAACTGTTCCCTTAGACAGTGATCCCAATAATGTTAAAATACACATTTTGGATGTTATTTCTAAGTTACTAAATGTTAGCATAAAAGAAAAGTTCTCCTCTTCAATTGCAGTCCGTGTTGGACGTCCAGAAAAGGCTGCAGATAGAAAAATGAAACCTCCAGTTCATGTCTTATTTCCTATAGGAACAAACGGTGGTCCTACCAGGGATATTCTTAAAGCATTGCAAAAACCACTTTACATTGAAATCGCGAACAGATTTTGTAAGAATTGTAAATCACCATCCGTTGCTGTTTGCTGTCCAGACTGTCATTCTAATACTCCAATTCAGATCATGTGTTCAACCTGTAGACACGAACTTAATAGCGAGGAACCAAACGGTATTTGTCCTATTTGCGGAAATCGTTTAAAAACACATTCTCCGACCAGTTATCCTCTCAAGGTTGCTATTGAAAAAGCAAGAAAGCATCTTGGCATACAACCAGTTGAACCATTTAAAGGGGTTAAATCCCTTATGGGTAAAAATCGATGTGCAGAACCTCTAGAAAAGGGAATTTTAAGGCAAAAAAACAACTTGTATACATTTAAGGATGGGACCATACGTTTTGACGCTACAAATGAACCTTTAACTCACTTTAAACCCAAATGGGTTAAAACGAATATTGCAAAATTAAGAGAGCTTGGGTACCTTAAAGATTATACCGGCAATGATTTAGAATCACCAGATCAATTGCTAGAACTATTCATTCAAGATATAATTATACCAATCCATGCTGCAGAACACCTTCTGAAAATTGCTCAGTTTGTAGATGAAGAACTGACAAGATTTTATGGGGTTGACGCATTCTATGATATGAAATCCATAGACGACTTGATAGGACATTTGATTGTTGGTTTAGCACCACATACCTCCGTCGGTATAATTGGTAGAGTTATCGGATTTGTCAATTCTCAAGTATGTCTTGGCTCACCCATCTGGCATTCTGCAAAACGAAGAGATTGTGATGGTGATGCAGATTCTATAATGTTGCTGATGGACATATTTCTGAATTTTTCAAGGGAGTATTTGCCTGACAGAATTGGTGGACTTATGGACGCGCCATTGCTTATTCAACCTTTAGTATTTCCACATGAAGTCCAAAGGCAAGCCCACAACATTGATATTGATGAAAGATACCCATTGAATTTTTATCGATCTTCTTGGGATATGGAAAAAACAACCAATGTTATCGATAATATAGATCTTATCAAAAAAAGACTAGGACATACAAATGAATTCTTTGATTATAAATTCACTCATCGTACAGACAATATTATGCTAGATGAATCACATAGTCTGTATTCAACATTGAGTACGATGGAAGAGAAACTAAAGATGCAAATAAGTACCGCCAAGCTGATTAATGCCGTCGATGTAGACGAAGTAATGTCCATGGTTTTAACGACCCACATTTTACCTGATATTATGGGTAATTTAAGGGCCTATTCTTCACAATCCTTTAGGTGTTCTAAATGTGGACAAAAATACAGGAGAATGCCACTTGTAGGTCTTTGCCTAGAATGTCATAATGAGTTATTACCAACTGTAACACGGGGAACAGTTGAAAAATATGTACAAACAGCGTTAAACATCTCCTCAGAATTTAAAATTAGCGAATACCTGACAAGCAGGATAAAAACACTGCAAACAGAGTTAAATTTGCTTTTTAAGCAAGACGTAAAAGATCAGCACACAATTATTGATTTCATTTAGCCCTGAATAATCCCATAGATAAATTTGATATTTATATGAGAGTAACATAATAATTTAAAATTATGCTATGCTCATAGTATTGATGAAGATATTTGAAGCAGAAAAATGCTCACATTGCCATCTTTGATACTTTTAAAACAAAGAAAAATAAGTTTACTGGTGAAGCCAAAAGACAAAGAGGTATTATAATTCATCTAGCTTTGGAAAAAAATCCAGAGCTAAGAACACGAACATCAATTGCTCACGCAATAGCAAGGAACAACGGTATATTATGGCAAAATATTTACTCTGGTATCTTCAAAGATCTCGATGAAGTTCTAATACCATCAGGAGTGGTAAAGGAAGGAGGTCGTCTACCATTGAGACGTGGACCAAAAGCACTCCAATTAGAGGGAGTTCCATTCTATGGATTAACTGAAACTGGAATCTTAGTTGCATCATCCATTGAAGAACTAGGAAATATCAGAATAAAAATCCTTGAATCTTACTTTAATACTATGAATGTAAATACATCTGGTAATGACGTCATGAAAAAAAGTATTTTACTGCTATTAAAAACAATACCATCTTTCGTTATAAAAATCATTAGTGCATATATCTATGCTTACACCGCCGGTGAAATAGATACCATAACTCCTATAACTAATGAGAAATTTCGTTCTATATTAAAAGAACGTATATCCATAGAAAAAGAATTTATCGAATCATATGATGGTTTATCTCAAAACCAAAGAGGGCTCTTAAAAGATTTTTTCAAAATAATAAGCTGATTCTCAAACTAGCTGCCTTTTGCTTGCCACTTTATACCGAAACCAAATACATGTTAAAATTCTGAGCTAATTTGGATCTAATGCAAAGTGTAAATTGTAATATGAAATACACATAATTATAAGGATTCTTTTATGACGTTACTGTTGAAGCAAACGCTTATAATTTGCTGACATATTGATGTATTATTTATGGTCGACATGAAGATTGTTTTTCTTGGAACATCAGCAGCGATTCCAACTCAAAATAGGGGTTTATCTTCAATTGTCATTAAAAGAGCAGGTGAATTATTAATATTTGATGTCGGCGAAGGAATGCAAAAAAATTTTCTTCAAGCCAAACTTGGAATAAATAAGAAAACGAAAGTATTCGTAACCCACTTACATATTGATCATTGTTTAGGATTATTAGGACTTTTTCAAACCATGTCTCTTCTGGGACGCACAAAAAAAATTGATATCTATGGGGAACCAAGATTAAGAGAATTTATCAACGAAAATTTTCGTATTATTGATATTGCATTGTCCTTTGAAATTGTCGTTCACGTAATCGATAAGGAAGGAGTTATAGCAACCGAAGATGATTATCAAATCAGTTGTTGTAAAGCCGATCATTCAGTACCTGCATTTTCTTATTGTATCAAAGAGCATCCTAGGCTGGGCGTATTTAATATTAAGAAAGCGATAGAGCTAAGCATTCCTAAAGGAAATCTATACCGTAGAATCCAAAACGGTGAAGATGTAGTCGTTCATGGTAAATTAATAAAATCAAATCAATTAGTTGGACCCAAAAGAAAAGGTCGTAAAATAGGTATATCTGGAGATACAAGACCGTCCTCGAAACTAAGAAATTTCTTTGATTCATGTGATATCTTAATTTTCGAATCAACATACATTCATGAATATCAGAGGAAGGCAATCGAGACTTTTCATTCCACATCCACAGAAGCTGCTTTACTTGCCAAAGAGTCGAATTGTAACAAGCTATTACTCACACATTTCAGTTCAAGGTATAACGACCCGACAATTCTCTTAGATGAAGCAAGAACTATTCACAACAATGTGGATTTGGCAGAAGATATGAAAACTTTTTACATTCCATATGCAGAATAACAAAATCTAAGTTTATTTAACACTTTTAAATAGTTGTTGAAAAATATTTCCATATTCTTACATTGGAAAAAAGTAATACTGTAATAATTTCTGATGACCGAAATTCTTCTCTTGCAAAAAAGATTTCATTACACTTAGATGTACAATACATTAATACAGAATTACGTGTATTTGCGGATGGAGAAAGTAAAATTAGACTAGATAATGTAGCCAAAAAGAATTGCATAATCATACATTCTACCTATCCTCCTACTGATCGGCATCTGATGCAACTATTCATGATTATCTATAAATGCAAGGAAGATTGCGCCAGCAATATCTGTGTAGTAAGTCCATACTTAGCATACACAAGACAAGATAAGGTGTTCGTTGACGGAGAGATAATAACCGTCAATTTAGTTACCAAAATTTTAGCGTCATTAGGAACTACAAAATTAATAACTGTTGATAGCCATAGTCCGAACGTGCTTAATTGCTCTTTTGCAACAATAGATCTCACGGCCATTCCATCTCTGTCCGCCTATGTAAAAAAAAATATGACAATAAACAATCCTATAGTCGTTTCCCCTGATGAAGGAGGAATAGAAAGAGCTAAAAAATTTGCACGATTAATCAATGCAAATATACTTTCATTAGTCAAAACGCGAGATAGGTTCACCGGCGATGTATCAATCTCACTTAGTGAAGAATTGCCACTTAAAAAAAGAACCGCTCTTATTGTAGATGATATGATAAGTACCGGTACTAGTGTTATAAAAGCGATTGAATTACTGAAAAAAAATAACGTTGGTGACGTGTATGTTATATGTACCCACGCACTCTTACTCAATGATGCCAAAGAAAAACTACTTAAAGCAGGTACCAAGGAAATATTATCTACAAATTCAATTCCGAATGAATTTGCCAAAGTTGATTTAAGCAGTTTAATATCAGATTATTTTTTGAAACAATGATCACTATTTTTTAGTTAAGATGAAACTTTTGTATTATACTTTTATAATTATTGTCACTTGATTATTGACAGTTTTATTCAGCTCTTCAGTTACTGCTTTTAGAACATGCGCCGTAGAGGATAAACTAGAAAAATCCAATATTCTTTTCCCATCAACAATATGAATCTGTGGAGCGAGTTCATGGTCGTTAATCAATGATTGAATTTTTTGCTTCATCTCTCGAGGATTACCACTGTATATATCTGCATTTTCAATGGATACTTTAACATGACCATATTTATCAAGAACTAAAACAGGCTGTTTTTTTGACTTTAAAAATAATTTCTTTTTATGTATTTCACATGCAAATATGTAATAATCTTTCATATCAAATATTCTATGTACGCCTTCATTGATACCAAATAACTCACACGCTAGTACTTCTGCTTCCTCATCATCAATTTCTTTTGTATCGTTGGTACCAACATCTAGCTTCATATTACCGTAGACCGTCACGCGTAAAAGAGATTTTTCATTTATATATTCAGATTGAGTAGAAATCGATTCAGGAAGTGCTCCCTTAGAAATCGCGATTTTTTCAACTTCCTGAATAAAAAGTGATATCTCTTCGGGACTGGGATTATCTACTAACTTTTCCCTTTCCTCTCGTATTGATGCCGTACAGACACCAATAGATGAAATCACCTCCGAGTTATCAGCAATTCTATATTGACAATTCAATTTCTCTGCAATCAATGGAACAAGAACGGATGCACCCCCTCCTCCACCTATTAACATAAAGTTTTCATCTTTTAATCTATATTCTCTTATTAAAGTTCTTATTGTCTGCAGTATCTTTCTAGTCGAAATATCAAGAATCTTGGTAGCAATTTCCCCCATATCCATACCGAGTCTCTGTCCCAAAATTGATAACGCTAGCTGCGCAGATTTTTGATCGCCTTTCGCATAATCGTTATCGGGGATAAGTCCTAAAGCATTTGCAGCACATGTATTAGTTATCGCAAACCTCTTACCAGCACCAACTTCTATTCCTATATAATCAATTGGATCTCCTTCTTTGGGCATAAACGTTACTATTTGTCCTCCCTCCAATTCCTGAGGCTCAGCAAAACATGAATACCTCAAACCAGAAATATGGGCGGATCTAGGACCCACATCAGTTATCTTTTTGCCGGACCACCGTACAAGCGAACCACCAGCAATTCCGACTACTCTCACGTCTAATGATTTTATACATGTTGGATGATCCATAATTGTAACATATTTGACTTCAGGTTTACCATTTTTTATAACACAAATATTTGTTGAAGTACCTCCAACTTCTATGAAAATTCCATTGAGTATTCTTAAATGTAGCAGAGCCCCCGCGACGCTTGCTGCAGGTCCTGATAATACAGTCAAAATTGGCTTAGTTTTAAAAGTATTCATATCTGTAACACCTCCGTCACCTTTCATTATTGTAAGTGGAGCAGAGATTTTTTGTTGACGTACCGCCTTCTCAACATATTTTGCGGTGCCAATAGCCTTTAGTAAAATACTTGCATTTATTGCAGCAGTAAGGGTCCTTATTTCGAGACCATATATTCCAGTCAGTTCATGTCCTGCAGTTGCAGGCAGATCTGATTTTTCCATAACATATAATTCATTACTAGGATCATCAACACCGTACGCCTCACTAACTATGAGGACTTTTGCTCCTTCTTCCTTCAATTCTTTTAATATTTGAAGAATTTCTTCTTTGTCTAAGAATTTTGAAGTATCCAAAAATCTGTAACATGTTTTCAAATATTTATTTGGTCCTAGTTTGACGTTACCTAAATTTGTTCTTTTCACAATATCGTTTTTTTCCAAATTTACCCCCATGCCAATAATTCCGACCTTTGTAGTGTCTCCCTCTAACAACGCATTAACAGCCTGTGTTGTACTATGAGAGATTAATTCAATATTTGATTCGTTAATACCCTCGTTGAGTATGAGTTTGATTAATGACTCTACAATACCTGTTGAGACTCCCTCTTCTGAGAAATGTGTAGTAGGAACTGTAACCTTCCCGATTATCTTACCACTATTCATATCTATTGCTACTGATTTGGTAAATGTCCCTCCAACATCAACACCAATTCTTACTCTTCTCATTATGAAAACCGCATGATATTTTTTGTCATCATCGCTTATTATTTAAATCCTGTTAGATTTTAATGTAATAAGGGATTGAAAATAAAGCGGAATTACAATACGGCACAGCTAATATGATACTAATTTCAATAATTCCTGATGATCTTTTAATGTAGACATCCAGTCGATATCTCCAATTCTCCTTTTTGATTCATCACTCAATGCTTCGATTAAGCGTTTGATAATTTCTTTACTAGAAGTAGTTGTAGTATCAAATTCAATGATCTTTTGCTTGCCAAATTTTTTTATACTATCGTATAAAGTTATACCGAGAATCTCACTTGTTATGTTTTCTCTAATTTTCATAATTGTGTATTTTCTTTCTTTAAAAGTTTGTAAAAGATATTTAGGAGAACGTCGTAAAACGACAACGAGATCAACCTGACTGGGGACTAGTAAATATGGAGCAAGATGCCCTGTAATGATTACATCATCATATCTTTTTAAATCCTTTCTAAGCATCACTGAAGCTTTTTTTATATAGATATCATAAACACCCAAAGCCGTATCTGTAAAAACAAGCTTATTTTTTATCACAAATTCATTTAAATTGATTGTCTTGAATCCTAATCTTTTTGATAACATATTGCTGAGTGTACGTTTTCCAACTCCCGGATTACCGGTAATGACGATTCTTGACAACTTTTAAAATTACAATTACTCTAATTTTATTCTGTCGTTTTTATTTCGCCAAAATACGTAATACAAAAAGGAAAAATGAAAGACTTAAAACCCGTCTGTATAGACAAATGATTAATAAATGAAAATAACTATTTTAGGGTCTGGTAAAGAAGTCGGACGTTCTGGATTTATGGTAACATCAGACAATACTAATATTTTGTTAGACTACGGCGTGCTTTTAAAAAGAGAGCCATTCTTTCCAATTCATGTCAGACCAAAAGATATCAGTACAGTTGTTCTTACCCACGCTCATTTAGATCATTCTGGATTTATTCCATCGCTTTTTTTATCCAATTCTGATATCTCAGTTTTGGGAACAAATCCAACCTTCGATCTTACCAATCTTCTTATTGAAGATATGATAAAAATATCTGGCTTTTATTTGCCATTTGAATATGCCGATTTGAACAATATGATGAAACATTCAAGAACCTTACAGTATAAGGAAAGACACCCAATTAATAATATGCAAATTAGTTTATACGAATCTGGTCATATAATAGGCGGCTCCTCAATAATTGTAGAAAGTGAAGGCAAACGTATTTTTTATACAGGAGATATAAATACTAGAGGCTCAAAACTACTGAGATCTGCAGATTTAGATTTACCTGAAATTGATGTCTTAATAATCGAGAGTACCTATTCTCAAACAGAGCAGACTCCACGAGAGGAATCAGAAAAAAATCTTGTTGAATTTGCTTATGATGTTGTTGAAAGAGGAGGAACTCTTTTCATACCGGCGTTTTCAGTTGAAAGAGCACAGGAAATAGCATGCGTATTGAAGACTTGCAATTTTAAATATAGGATATCTATGGACGGGATGGCACTAAAAGCCAATGAAATAATGTTAAAAAATCCATCATTTTTAAAAAATCCTGAGGTATTTAAAAAAATTATTTCAGAAATTGAATGGGTCCAAGGATGGCGCAGAAGAAAACAATTGGTAAAGGAACCAGGAATAATAATCTCTCCTGCAGGAATGCTTGTCGGCGGAACAGCAATATTCTATTTGCAAGAAATAGCAAAAAACCCTAATAGCGGTATAGCCTTAGTGTCGTACCAAGGTAAGGGAACTCCAGGCCGTCTTCTACTTGAGAAAAGACTTGTATCATATAATGGAAAATCAAAAAAAAGTCTTGCAGATGTAAATCATTTTGAATTTTCAGGGCACAGTAGCAGAACCGAATTATTTGATATACTTGGTAAAATCAAAGGCAATCCGAAAGTTCTTACAGTTCATGGCGACGACATGTCATGTATTAAATTTGCCAGCGAAATCGAAGAAAAGCATGGTCTTGATGCAATAGCTCCAGATAATGGGCAGATTATAGAAGTTAATTAAGGAAAAGGAACAAAAAGTCAATCTGAATTAATCTAACAGTACGAAAAAATCGCTGGAAACTATTTTATAATGTTAATATTTATCCTAAACTGAATGCAGACTATTAGCAAAACAAGAGGGCTTGTTAGTTCTAAACTGGTAGTACTGGTTGTAATTTTCAGCCTATTGCTAACTAATTCGTTTGTACTATATTCACACGGTTTGGGTGCAAATCAGATATTTTTTGGTGTTAATATGAAGGGGTACTATACAAGTATGCCCCAAAGCAGAACTATAGGAAGTGTTATGCCCGAGCAGTTTTTTGATCATAGTCTCAAATTAATTTCGGAGGCTGGCATGAATCATGTACGGTTTGTGTTTTATTGGGAATCTTACGTAAGAGATCCTATCAATTTTATGCTTGAACTACAATCTCTAGCACAGGCTGCGGATAAATACAACATCAATGTAATGTATGATAACCATCAATTTCATACTTCTTCATGGTTCAATCCACAAAGAGGAACGGGTTTCCCTTCATTTCTCTTTCAAAACAATCCTGCCTATCCTCCTGGAAATGGTGGTGGACCCAAATATACGCCGGCAAAAGTATGGTGGACAGATTGGTGGAATCGAGCTGTAAAGGATACTAATGGTACCGATGGATGGACTCTACAAGTTGAATTCATGAAAAAGTTAATTGATACTCTAGACAGTCATAAAAGTACATTAGGTTACGAAATTCTTAGTGAACCCCAGGTTCACAATGTCGATCAATGGGAAAAAATTGGCAAGTATAATACTTTTATGGTTAATGAATTGAGGAAATTTACAAACAAAGTAATTGCTTACAGTATGAATATTCCTGTTGATCTAAGGAGCCCTATAAACTTGACAGCAGAAAACTTGGCCAAAATGAAGCCACAAAACAGTACAAACGTGGTTTTTAAAATAAGCATATATGGATTGCCTTCAGGTTCATATCAGCAACAGAGATTGAACACGTTTCTTAAGGCTTCAAATATTACAGGCGTACCACTGTACATAGGCGAATGGAATAATGTCCTACGAGAACAAACCATTAATGAAGAAGGGAACGCAGTTTTTCAGATAAATCCTTTTGAAAGTGACATAAATCAACAGGAGGCTAATCTATTTGTTAAAACTTTTAAAGATCTTGGTATTTGGGGATTAGCGTACTGGAAATGGGACTATGTTACACAACAAACTCCAAACTTTAATTTAATTTCAGTAGGTGACAAGGGAGATATAACTACTAATAAATATTTTAAACAATTGCAAGCTGCGTTAGAAAGTAATTATGGTAAACCAGCTGGCCAATAAGACGATGATGTAAGTATAATATATTTTAATATATGTAATGATACTGTATTGTAATGATTTCTAAATGATAATAAAGAATACTGATCCATATAAAATCAAAAAATGCATAGCATGTAAAAAAGACATCATATTGCAGGAAAAATATTTTACATATCCACTATCATTACAATGTATATGTTTGGAGTGTTCTCTGAAAGAAATTCCTAAAATAATTGAAGCCTTGGAGACGGACCTGCAGAAAACAGAAGGATTAGTAAAGACAAATAAAAAAATTGTTGAATAACACATACACATGTTATTAGATTCTAAATTTAATCCCGAAATTAGTATCAATAGCGGGCAAATGTTTCTATGGGAAAAATATAAAAATTCATGGTACGGCACTTATGGAAATCACATTTTAAAATTTTCAATTACAAATAATGAAATAGAATTTTGTTCATCTCCAAAGTTTGATAATTGGGAACATTTCATTTTTAGACTAGATGATAATATTCAAAATATTTTTTGCAACTTTTCAAACGATATTATCCTACCTAAACTATTAAAAAGATATACTGGATTGCGCTTAATACGCCAAGATCCCCATCAATGTATGATTTCTTTTGCTTGTTCGAGTAATACAAACATATCAATGATACGTACTATGTTAAAAAATTTATCGATGAAGTTCGGTATTAAAAAACAGGTTGATAATAAAATATTCTTCACCTTTCCCGCTATGAAAAATCTATACAAAGCCTCTATCAACGAATTATGCTCTTGTAGTGTTGGATATAGAGCAAAAGCTATTAAATCAATTGCAGAAAAAATCGTTACAGGCGCCTTGACAATTGATGAATTATATCGCTCTAAATATGATGATGCTAAAAAAATACTAACTAGCATTTATGGAATTGGAAATAAAATAGCTGATTGTATACTGTTATTTTCTCTAGAAAAGACCGAAGCATTTCCAATTGATGTATGGATGGGTCGCGCAATATTCATGTATTACAAAGGACTAATTGACAACAGAAAAGTGACTATTATTAACTCAAATAAAAAACTAAGCGATAACCATTATTCAATCTTGTCAGAAATAATGAGAGACCATTTTGGCAAATATGGTGGCTATGCACAACAATACCTCTTTTATCACATTCGAAATACTAAAAGGAAAAAATGGTAACGTTCATTATTAATATTATTAAAGATCAATTATATTACCTGAACAGGAATGATATTATTTCTATACATGCATGTACGTATGTATATATGTATGAATGATTTTTATGGTATTATCCAAATTTAATTTTCCATAGAGAAAATAACTCATTTTCATTACCTTCTTCTGAAAACTGTGAGTCTTCAAAATATTTAAATCCACATTCATCCATTACCTGTTCAAAATCATATTTTGTTTGGTCCTTTTGTTGGCAATGAATCAACGTTTTCCTAACTTTATCAATATAATCAGAATTCTTTATATAGACATACCATAAGTTGTGGGCTCCACGTAAATCAAATAAGTAATCATATAGTTCGTTTGACATATTGGTGTAATATTTATTCATAATCTGATAATTTACATCTATCCAAGACGGAGTTCTCCACCAAGCTATCCTTCTAAATCCAAACTCCTCAAATTCTGCACCCAGGCTTATTCCCTGATCGAGAGTTGTTATGATAACGTCTGTGCATTTAGCTACAGCTTTTCTAAAATCAACTCCAGGATCCATCCATCCCACAAATATTAAATCATATTTTTGGTTCAAATCTAATGATACATCTCTAATTTGAATATAATCCGGTTTAACCCTGTTAAATTCATAGAAAATGCCACCGTCCTTTTCTATGCCAATAGCGTCTGGTATAAATTCTCTGATTTTATCTAAAAAATCTCCATATCCACATCCTATATCCAAATACTTGGGTTCTGGGGAAATTGATTTTGCT
>JBKPGB010000206.1:0-1706 GCA_046729135.1 Thermoproteota archaeon
ACGACACCTTCTTATGCTAGGTCCATTTATGGCTTATTATGTTGGGGTTACAGGAGTCACGGTTATGGAGACAACGTATTATGTTGATGTGAAAAGTATCACGGGGCAGTGTGCAAGCGCCTTGAAAAATGTTAGTTCGCAATTGTGTCATAATCTCAATTAATAATGATTTCAGCAGATAGGTAGATAAAATCAAAGCAATGAAAGCAAGTATAGCAGATAATGAAAAATGCACTAGCCTTCCGTATTCAGATCAAATCTTAGAAATTTCTAACTATTGGAAACAAAAACAATAATTTCTTAAATATTTGTATACCGTATTAAGGGTTACTAATGAAGGCTACAATGCTTGCTTCATTTATTATGGCCATTGTACTGTCCCTTAGCCTTTCAATGTTCAAGAAAAAGGAATTTATGACGATTGTATTGATTGGCTTGGTATTAGTTTTCGCCCCGACCTTGGTTGTTGTAATCCATGCAGTGCCATATTCACACATGGGAAGAAGTATGGAAAAAGGGTCGAATTTCGGAAGCATTGCAAGCATTCAGCATTCAGAACCAATGAAGTCTCCGGAATGGATCTTGTCGGGGAATTGGGTAACCAATATAATAAACAAGACAATGACAGATTTCAATCAAACCAACCCAGCAAAGTTCGATGCAACATTTACCATGATCATGGTAAACGGGTCCGCTGCACATCAGCATAATATATCGAATTTTTCTCTTACCGATGTGAAAACTGAAAACGATACAGTAACGTACAAGGGTCTTGCAACAGTTACATTGAAGGACGGGCCTGTAGCCGATGTTCCAATTGAGATAAAGATCATTAACAATAACTTAATATCAATTTGGTTTGATCCAGCCTTTGAGCCAGCCAAGTTTGAAAGGCACTTCGGTGCAACACCAATCTATGGGACAGTTTTTACAAAGTAAGATATGGAAAGTAAAGAACCTAAAATAACTTTTCTCCATATAAACCGCAGAATTTAACCAGCAGTGAAATATAAAAAAGTTAAAGCCTAATGGGAGGGGCAATTGGGTCAACAAAAATCAATCCTTCCTCGGTGTTTATTTTACTTTTTCTAACACTAATTTTAAGAATAGTATTTTAAAAATCACGTATATTGTTTCAATTGTTTCAATAATTGCTACTGCAATAATCGCAAGATATGCCATAGTGTATTTTTTCTACAGTTGATATTATAATTTATATATGCTGTTCAATGCAGAAATAAAAATAAATGGATTTATTTTTAGTTGTCTTGAACGGTGGTCACTCATTTGTCATTTAAACTTACCAATAAGAGGGCACTGTTCTTCATTTTGGCAATAAGTGCCATTATTGTAATAGATTCCAACGTTATCAACTTTTACGCATTTACTAACAAAGAGTTACCCGTACCTTCAAAGGTCGGGATCTTCACAATATTTTCGATAACTTTTTCTATAATTGCCATTTTGTTGTTGAAGGTTATTGAAAGTTATCACTCTACGTCCAATTACAAGCAGAGGAAAGCCAAAATCTTGTCCGATTTACTGCGATAGCGGGTCAATTAATAGTCATCGCCTTTTAGTCGTAGAGATAGTTCAAATGGGCTTTCGTAAACATGTATAATAGCAATTTAACACTTTTGATTCTTTTCCTTCCTTTGTCCCATCGATATTGTTTCTACTTCTACTTGTTCTGTTGTTAGTAGGGT
>JBKPGB010000207.1:0-1901 GCA_046729135.1 Thermoproteota archaeon
CAATTAAATTCCATCTAATTAACGTGGAGAATGTTCTATTCATAAACTCAGATTTAATGTAGTTGACAAGAATATGTTCTTTTTTTAGTACTAGTTCTTACTCAATCTACTTATACCTTGTTTAGTATCACTTGACTACAAAAAATGTTGAACACAAAATACGTGTTAATGTTTGCAGTACTGTCTGCAGGAATGTTGACAGGACTGACAGCAACAGGTATGTCACTAGGACAAACAGCATTCGCTCACGAAGGAAAGAAATACGACAAAGACCAGACGATAGATCAGGAAAATCATTGTAAGATAGTGATTTCAAATGAGCACGGTGACGACAATAGACAAAATAATAACGACAACGATCTAACTTGCCAGAACCTAGCTCAAAATGCGAGGGACGATGCATCCGTTGATGGAAATCCATTCACCAATTAGGATTAAAGACAGCAATAGTACATAACAGATAACGAAGTGTGACTACCCCCCAATATTTTTTTATTTTTATTTTCATTAGAAGTACCAAGTTAATTATTTAATGTCATATCCCTTCAAACTTAATACTAATGCATCTAGTGAATCATCATAAATAGTTTGTTCTTTATCTAGACTAATCGATCCAGTATGATCCACAAAATCAAGTAGGCGACTGTTACTAGAGCGAGAATCAGAATCAGATCCAGAACTTTTTTCAAGTTTAAGGGGAGAATGTGAAACATGGATAGGAATTATATGATAGAATGGATACTTAAGCACTTATGCCTATTTAATTAACAAATAATTGCTCTCTTACTCTTTCGTATAGTCTATTCATTGTCACAGGTTTTTCAATAGTTGAGTTTATAACTGCTTCTTCCATATATTGCTGGAACTTTTCTTCTTCCTCAAAATTATATGCACTCATCAATATCGTTCTTACTTTAGGATTCGAAGTCTTTACTTTTTTCAGTAATTCTAGTCCGTTTAGACCTGGCATTCTTAAATCTGAAATAACTAGTGCGTAGTTCTCCTTGTTTTCTGTACAATGTTCAAACGCCTTGACGGGATCGGTGAAAGAGAAAACTGAAATTCGATCAATATTTTGGCGCAAAGCCTCGTGAAAGAATAAAGCAGTACTTATGTCGTCATCTACTACGCTAACCATTCTATCGTTACTGGACATGTCGGCTACCACTGCTCCTAACCTCAGTTAAAACTAGCGCGACCTATAAGAATATTCCTCATCAGTTGATAAGTGATCAAGAAATAGCCAAACCTGATACATTACTCCATGCCCCTTAAAGAGGGAGTACTGTGAATATTTTGTATGATTCCGTTGCATAAGAATACACCGGTCTGGATACGGTTGGATTCTATTATGAGCGGACCACTCCATTGCCCGACTGGCGGAAAACAGTGAAATGAAAGTAAGTGTCCTTGAGGTCGAGAGCAATTGAGGCCATCGTCTTGGAGGTACCACTACCAATCTCCGCTAGGTCGAACTCGATGCCATCCGGAAGGTTGATGCGGACTCGATGTTCAGCCCCCGTCCTAGGGTTTCGGATCGGACGGGCTGTGGACTCGAGTACGTCGTGGATCATGATACTTGCTTTTCGGCGTTCTATATTCACGTCAAACTTGATGTCTTTGAAAAGCGGGGGATGGACGGTGCTTGACATCTTCCGATAGACCCACCAATGGGTCGCTCCCTCGTTGGTCTCGCCACCGTAAAGGATGGTAGCAAGAGCATCTCGTTGCTTGCTGTTCGCGCGCTCATCGATGACGGCCTGACACTCGCCATTGCCCTCGTAGATAGGTCCGGGCCAGGCGTACAGGAGGGCTGCGCCGAGGCCATCCAAAGCCACATCTCCAAAGTGGCCCTTATGTATGCGAACAGCCGCGAAGCCGCGACAATTTCCGTGCGTGGG
>JBKPGB010000208.1:0-4416 GCA_046729135.1 Thermoproteota archaeon
AGGAAGAACAAGAGATGCTTGATTTTGTTTTGAAAGGTTCCCCCAACGAATATAGAAAAAATCTATTTAATAATATTGCAGAGTTTAGGTTAGCATGGGAAAACGAAGTTAAGGCAGAATCATCAGTTAGAATTAACGAATGTTAAGTTTAATTCCTCTCACGGGGATAGTCTTTTTCATGACATTGTAATCCGTCGGTACCCGTGACGCTATCGGTTCTAAAAGTGGATTCTAATAAAAGAATGAGCTCCTAAGCTTTAAAGTTTTCTTTTATTTATAGTAATTTACTCTATCGACCGTGAGCTGCTACTTGCTGGTAATATTATACTTTACATCTAGTACGGTATTCTCTCCTGTGGTTCCGGCACCTAGCTGACTAGCACTGAATCTTAACTCATGCGTTCCAGGCTTAAGTGATTCAAGCATTATGAACCATCCATCACTTACTGCTTGTGAAAAATTAGAATTTGTAGGAAAAACGGGGTCACTTGGATATGTTACATTAAAAAGATTAGAAGTGACTCTATACTTATCTAGATTTTTTATCTCATGATTATCAAGACTGGCCTTTATTACAGCATCTTTATTGCCTTCTACCGCACATTGACGTAAATCTTGTTCTGTCTTCAAATTTGGTGATTCTGAATAACTGCATTCTGTGTCTAAAATAGGAAACAAAATGGCCTTATCAGAAGGAATGACGCAATTTCTTTCGGCTTTTCCGGCGGCCCCAACGAGATACCATACGGGACCGGCCTGCTTAACCCCACATTTTTCTCCGGTTGTATCAGGGAACGGCTGTTGACTATTTGGGATTCCGATAAACCATTGCCACCACTTTGCTGTCCATGTAGCAAATGAAGTTCCAAATGGACTTGAATTTGGCGCATATAACCCCGGATTAAATTCGTCAGCCAGAACCAGTTGAGTGCTTAGCTGAATTAGTACAATAGTCACTAGCATACTTGATAAACCTCTAAACTTTGTATAATGAATCTCCAAGATTGGTCAAATTAGAGTGAAATAGGTCCCTTAAATAATTATATAATCAATTTAACAGATTCTTAGGAAATCTTTCGACTAATTAGGCACAATAGTTTATCAAAGTGTGCCAAGTTACACTGTTTCCATATGATGACAGCTAGAGTGTGGACAGGCAAGTTTGATTCAGATGTGACTATGTTCATTCTTATAGTTGCCTCAATTGTCACTCTAGTCATAGAAACAAGTCTTGCTCGTCTTTACATTTTTCTCTATCCAGGACCTCAATCTCTTCAGTTCAATATCCTTCTTTTTGGAAGTGGTATAATCATTTTTTCATTATCACATACCCTGATATTGGTTAATATTAGAAAGCGACTAAAAGGACTGTTCAAAACCAGCTCACACAAACTGCAGACGGTCTTCCGTATCATTGCAATAATTCAGTTTATCTTAAGTGGATTGTTAGTTCTCGTACTGTTTCAAATTTTAATTGACTTATCATACAAAAACAGTCTCATAATCGGCATTGTGAGTATAAGTTACATTTCTGGAATCTTCAATATTGCAATTTTGTCTGAGCGGTTCATAAGGTGGATACATAGTGGTCGAAGTTATGTTTCTTTGCTATTTGGTTTTGCTACCTTTTCAATTCTATTGAACACAATAATTACTTTGATTTTTATAGTAACGGTGTTACAAACTCAACCAAATGACATAGGATGGCATATCGGCATTCTGAGTGCAACGTTTACTTCGTTTAATGAAACACTTAGACAATTGTACTCTATTTCTTTTATAATAGCATACGTAATAACGTGGTTTGCAACAGTAACGGTTCTTCGTGCGTACTCTTATAGATTGGGGAAGGTGAAATTTTGGGCTTTGGTAATTCTACCTTTGTTATACATCATAGGAGAGTTCCAGGTTCTCATATTACCTCTGTTATCTGAATTTCGCTCTGCCGACCCTGTTACATTCACCATCGTCTATACTTTAATTTTCAACACAATTAAATTTGCTGGAGCATTTTTCTTTGGGATTGGATTTTGGTCAATGGCAAGAAAAATTCAGCAAAAATCGTTGAAGAGTTTTTTAAATATATCTGCCTATGGTCTAATATTATTGTTTGTTACCAATCAGGCTACTCTATTGCTTAATACTTTGTTTCCACCGTTAGGTCTAATGACAGCTTGCTTTGTTGGCTTATCTTCGTTTCTATTATTAGTTGGAACATATTCTGCTGCAGTTTCGGTATCCAATGATGCAAGGATACGCAAAGCAATTCGTAGTTCTGTAGAAACGGAATCTCATTTGATTGGAGATATCGGGGACGCTGAAATGCAGATGACATTGAATGCCAAGGTATCCTCGATGATGAATAAGCTGCAAAAAAGACTACAAGAAGATACGCAAGTAGAGTCCTCCCTTACTGATGATGATATCAAGAACTATACTAATCAAGTAATACAGGAGTTAATCAAAGGAAAAAATCTTAAATGAACAACACCTATACGGGCTCGTCGGGATTAATGCTGTTAACAATACGAATCTTTACACTGTAGAATCTTGTGAAACACCCAGAAATATGTCATTTGACAGTATTTATGATAATGACCTAAAACATAACTGTCGCATCACATGGACGTTAAGTTGTCAGGCTTTCCTTGTCTCATAGTGAAGTAATACTTCCCCACTGTCAAACGTTATTGATTTAACCAAATTGAATTCTTGAATCTCATTCAAGTCTTTAAATATAGTCATGCCGTTTCCTATTGCAACAGGATTAATGAATAAAAGAAATTCATCAACCAGTCCCAATTTAATTAAGGATGAATCAAATGAAGCACCACCATAAACAACCATGTCTTTGCCTTCTTGGCGCTTTAACTTCATGATTTCGTCTGTAATATCACCCGTTGCTATGTCAGTGTTTATCCACTTTGATTTCTTCAATGTTTTGGTGAAAACAACTTTTGGGATTTCTATCATTTTTTTGCCAAGCGCATACCAAGGGTCATTAGGTTTGTTTATCACGTCCGACCAGTAAGAAATAAAGCCATCAGCCATTTTTCGTCCCAAGAGAATGGTACCAAAGGATTCCGTTAGTTCGTTTACGTATTTGTTGATTTTGTCATCTTGCAACCCAACCATCCAGTCCATTTCACCATTAGGGCCTGCAATGCAGCCGTCTATGGACATTTGCACCTGTAGTTTTAATTTTCTTAACCCACTTTTGTTACTTTCCATCTTTTAGGTTAACGGAGTCCCGCTTATTAACCAACCCTCAATCCAGTAAGTTGAAAAGTCTCTACAGTATTGTTTGCCAACGTGACTGCGAGAAAGCGCACCCCTGTTAACCAAGTATTCACCAGAAGAACGGAAGCGACCGATGTACTATATGTCTGGAAACAGCACCATTATCATTGTGGGCCCATCTGGATTCGAACCCTGCATGTATACGGGTTCTACTAACTTGGTATTTAGCATTTTGTTCTTATAAGACAGTAAATCTGGAATAGTTGCGTCGACTAATTTTAATAATAAGTATTGCATCTATTATTGTGAATGTGATTTGGGATAAAGTTTATTCTAAAGATTCGGCATTTTTCGGAGAAGAACCAAGTAATTTTTGCCAAATCTGCTATAGGGATTTTAAAAAGCACCACGTTAAGAAATTATTAGAATTAGGTTGTGGACAAGGGAGAGATACATTATTTTTTGCATCACAGAATCTGGATGTTTACGCTATTGATTCTTCTCTAGTGGCTATAGAAACTCTAAAGCAAAAAATAGAGAAAGAAAATACATCAATAAAATTAAGGCAGTTTGACGCGAGACAAGGTATTCCATTTGGTAACAAATATTTTGATGCGGTTTATTCACATATGTTTTATAATATGCGCTTCACAGATGTGGAACTTAGGTTTCTGTTCAGAGAATCTAGTAGAGTATTAAAAAACAATGGTTTGCTATTTTTTTCCGTGCGAAGTGATAAAGATGTTTTGTATAATAAAGGAAAGAAAATAGATGAAAATATTTCTGAAATAAATGGATTTCAAATTAGATTTTTTACCAAGAAACAAATTGAGTCATTTTTAGTGAATTATTTTGAAATCAAAAACATTGAGGAAGGTTATGAAGTGCCAGTAAGTCTTTATCTCGTTTTCAGTAATAAAAATAATAATTAGCAAAAAGACCTACACTGAAAAATAGATACTAATAAACAATTGGATTGTCAGGTCTGAAGTCGTCGGGATGCGCATTGTTAACAATTCGGATCCAAATCTAAAGATACGACTGAAATTTCAATCGGAACTAAGATCAAATTAAACTTAGAGATTCTGTATTCTCAAGCGGTCCCAAACGGGTTAAATACCAATTTTCCCTGTAATCCAATTGCTGAAATTCTATATGGTAACCCTGGACTAATGG
>JBKPGB010000209.1:0-14860 GCA_046729135.1 Thermoproteota archaeon
GTGTAACTGATAACTGTGCTAAGGCCTGCTTTTTCGGGGTCAGTTTTATTTTTCTTGTTTTCGTTCTTTCTATACTCTTGGTCTTGCATTCTTCTAGCAATATAATTATCGTTTTCATCTAATCCGGCATTCTCATTTACATTTTTCATATGATGTTCTGATGTAAATGGTGGGATCTCTTTCTTTTCCTTCTTTTCCTTCTTTCTATACTCTTCGTAGCCCTTATTACCGTATGTAGAGGGAGATTTCACATTCTCCTCAGAAGCTTCAGTATTACTCATAAAATCTTGATGAACAACATTCTATTTATTTGCTAACTAAGTAACTATTTGCGATATTTCCTTTCTAACTTTTGTATTTTAGCTTCTAACATATCAATTTTAGATTTTTCAATTTTCAGTGTTTCAACTGTTCTTCTTAGTCTGTTAGCTGGATCTATTGTTAAATTATCAATTGGACTTTTTATATTCTTCCTGTAGATTTTTCTCTGATGTTCTAACGTAGGCCGGATCATTTCCTTTTAAGTTATGTCCTTCTAATAACCATCTTAGTTCTGTCTTTAGATCAACTTCTACTAGTTTGCTACTGAAGAACTTACGAAACCCATGAGCAATAGGAACTAACCAACCGGAACCTAGGATCCTGATAAGATAGAATGCACCGAACCAGAAATAATGACTCAGGTTGTTGTGACAGGAGTTTGGCAAAGATTAGGACATTAAGACACCTTTTAAAGGTTTGAAACTTAATTCGCTTTCATATTTGGATTTGGATTTGATTTTCCTATTTTTTACGTAGTAAAGCTTGATTAATTAGCAAATATTAGAAATCATAAAATATTAGATTTCCATATGGGACAAATTAAAAATTAAGAGAATTTTAGAGAGGGGTTAATAATTCTTTGAACAGTATTAGATAACGCTAATTTACCTGTAATTTTCTTAAATTAGAGCAAGTAAAAAGATATAAACGCAAATTCAGTTCAATCATTTTGCAAATATTCATGATAAGAGAAAAATTCCTTGGTTATATTGTGGCTATTTTTTTCTTATCATATAATCTAATAATATTTCAATTCAATTTCGCTCAGGACGTTCAAGGCACAGTTACGCAACCACCCTCAGTTAAGGCTCCTCCTTTTATTATTGCTCGAGCGGCAGGCCCTTCCTGGACACAGGTAAATTTCCAAGTTAATGCTACTAGCTCAACCTCTGACAAAATTTCTGTATATTGTAATCCGGGGAGTGGAAGTGCATTTCCTATGGGGAGTACTATAGTACTTTGTGCTGCCAAAGATCCTGTAACCAATCTTGTTGGTTATGCCATGTTTAATGTGACGGTAAAGGATACCTCACCTCCTACTTTCAAAGTTCCACATAGCATACTCAAACAAGCTGATACCCCTCAAGGTTCTAGGATAACATATAATGCGAATGCTTCAGATACTGTTGATGGTAAAACCATCACAACATGTAATCCCCCTTCGGGAAGTATATTTCCGTTAGGTCTCAATCAAGTCACTTGTACGGCAACAGATAAATCAGGAAATAGTGGCGATGCTTCGTTTAGTGTTATTATAGGACAGACAACCAACAATACGCCCGGTACAGAACCTGGAGTTTCAACACTTTCACAGAATGAATCTAATCAGTTGCATTCACCTGAATTAACAGTATCCAAAAATGCTACAGAACCAACATCACCTGAATTAACAGTATCCAAAAATGCTACAGCTGAATCGCCCGCTGTAGATAATATAATAGTAAATGATACTGGGGTTCCTCAGGAAAAGGAAATACAGAACAATCCCAATGAGAATAATAGTTTGATCAAGGTGACTTTTGATTCGGGAAAGAATCCAAGAGTTACAGAAGGCTCGTTAGTAAAAATCAATGGTACTTCAATTCATGATTCAGGTAACGACAAATTATCTTTCACATGGAAGCAAACGGGAGGTAAACGTATAAACCCAGAAGACGCTCGCATATCTACACAAACAATTGCTTCACAAATAGCACCGCAGATTGGAGGAAATACCACCAATTTAACCTTCGAAGTCACAGTCCCACGGGTAACAACAGACGATGACAAATTAACCTTTGAAATTATTGCCGAAGATGATAAAGGTCACTCGGCAAGTGACTCTGTTGATATTTTTGTAGATAAGAATCCCAAACTAGTAGGTACGGGTGACTTTCAAAACAGCCCAAATATACTCGAGAGTACAAACAATGAGGAACAGAACAAGAGTAATTTGCCATTAGCTGGACAACGAGATGTTGATAAATCTGTTGAGGTATCCACCGCGCTAGACAAAGGATTTACTTTTGTTAATATGTGGGGTTCATTTGGTAAGGGTAATGGAAGATTTGACGGACAAAACGATGTTGACGCTATGAATGGTCATGTATATGTTGCTGATTATGCCAACCATAGGATCCAAGTTTTCGATACTAAAGGCAATTACATAACAAAATGGGGAACTTATGGTGAGGGAAATGGTCAAATCCATAAAGCCTCGGCTTTGACTGTTTTACCCTCAGGCAAGATATATTTGAGTGATCAATTCAACTATCGCATCCAAGTATTTACCGCTAATGGTACCTTTGTTACCACGTGGGGAACTAAAGGAGAGGGAGATGGTCAATTCCTTCATCCACATGTACCGGCCGTAGATTCTGAAGGAAATGTGTATGTAAGTGATAGGGACCTAGCAAACATTCAGAAATTTACCAGTGGCGGTAAATTCATAATGAAGTGGTCAGAAGAAGGTTCAGATGATGGCCAGCTCTCAAAACCAGAAAGTGTCGTTGTTGATTCAAAAGATAACGTTTATGTAGCTGATTATGGAAATCATCGGATTCAAAAGTTCAGTAAGGACGGCAATTTCATCTTAAAATGGGGATCTAAGGGCGTCGGAGATGGGGAGTTTAATGGACCAGCAGGTCTTTCAATTGATAAAAATGACAACATCTATGTCACTGATAAAAACAATAATAGGATACAAGTGTTTACAGCTAACGGAACATTTCTGACAAAATTTGGTTCACAGGGTAACGCAACTAGTCAGTTTATTCTACCAGAGGGAATCGGAGTAGATATGAAAACAGGTCTTGTATATGTAGCAGATACTGGCAACTATCGTATTCAAGTTTTCAGGCCAGTGGCTTCGTCTGTTAATGCCGCTTAAATGAAGTTACTTTATTTATTATGCCATAAAAAGTCTTAAAATTTACATAAAATCAGGAACATAATTAGTTCATTTAAGCAACAGCAAACTCAGTTCAATAATACTTATTCAATCGGAAAATAAGTAATTATTTCAAGTTTGGAACTACTCTGTATATAGCTCCCTCGCCAATTCCTCCGGAGGCTGAAACCACATACAAATAGCCGTCAGGTCCAACTTTTAAATCAGTGACAACTCCAAAATTTTCTCCAAATAATATTTTGCTGGAGTCTTCTTTCTTGCTATATACTAAATCTGCAAGATCGCCGATTAAAACTAGTGACTGTCTATCGGGTTTGAGATCAAAATGAAAAAGCGTTCCTTTTTTTGCAGAACCCACAAAGATATCGTTTACATACTGTTGTCCAAGTTTATCAGAATCTAAAAATACAAGTGCAGTGGGTGCTACGGGTGTGTCCCATACAAACTCTGGATTACTGTATTTTCCTTTACTGCCGAAATCGACAAATTCTACTCCTTTGGTGGAATTGTTAAAAATACCATCTTTCTCTCTTGTTTGGTTTAATTTCCAAATTCCCTGCACTTTTTCCCATCCACTATTGAAACCTGGCTTAACAAGGTTTATTTCATCTCCGAACTGAGGGCCATTCTCTGTATCCCACAAATTATCCGTTACTGGATCAAGACCTATTCCAAAACTATTTTTTATTCCATATGCATAGTATAGATTAAGGGGATAATCAATACCAAGTGTCCCATTTCCAACAGGTTTGCCATCTTGAGTTATTCGTAGTATTCCTGCACGACCGTCAGGAAAAGTGCCATTTATGATATTTTGCGCTTTAGTGTCATGGCCCGTCTTGTATTGATTAAATTTAGTTGTCTGTAGATCACCGATAGTAACGAAAAGATTTTTCTCCTTATCCAGCAAAAGTTTGCCTCCGTTGTGACTTGGACCTGGCAATCCAGGAAGACTTGCAATTAATTTGGGAGCTACGAGTTTATTGTTATTTGCATCGAGTTCATATCTGTATACATAATTGCCACACTTCTTAGAACCACCTTTTACTGTTGGTTGACCTACCTTTTCACCATTCAAAAACTGCTGACTTACTTCTGAATCGGTAGCTTTATCTTTTCCACATAGGGTATAGTAAAGATAAACCAATGTATTGTCTTTTGAACTGTTAGTACCATTTCCTGATATAGCTATACCCAGTAATCCACGTTCGTCTTTGGTGGTCACATTTAGATGAATTAAAGGCGCAGTAACGTTACCATCAATTATTCTATATACATTCCCTGTATTTTTTTCTAATACCAGAAAGTCATCGTTGCCCAAAAAATCAATAGCAGTAGGGAAATTCAAACCCCGAGCAATCAGCTCTACCTTAAGATTTGGATCTTTTAATGATGGTCCAGGTATTGTTGCATTTTGACCATGTATTCTGTAGTCTGAGCTGTAATTTAACAAAATTAAGAAGAATAGGGAGATTATTGATAGAGAAATAAGGATCAAATATGTTCTTGACACACTTGTGCTAGTATATCTAGTTTTTGGATGTTGCCTCTGTCTTAATAAGATTCGATATACCTATAATTTAATGCCTTAGCAAATTATTTAGTAGCGATATATTCCAACTTTGATCAAATAAATTTTACCGAAGTTCTTGTTCGAATTTTATTCATGAATTTACTACGTATTTCTTTAGAAAAGATAATGTCTTTTGCCATGCGTCTTCAGTTTCTTTTGGAGCATAGTTATCTCCAGATGGATTTGCAAAAGCATGTCCAACCCCCTTGTAGATGTGTATGTTATTTGTAATTCCACTTTGATTCAATGAATTTCCGAATTGTTTTATCTCTTCTATCGGTATGGATTGATCTTTGTCACCAAATATTCCCAATACAGGCCATTTTATCTTTGATAATAGTGCCTTATCGGTAACCAAAGGAGTTCCATAATAGAGAATGGTTGCAGCTAATGGATGGTCTTGGCTATTTAAGGCAAGTTGCAACGATTGACCGCCACCAAAACACCAGCCAAGTGATGCAATTTTTGAACTATCTACGTTTGGGAGCAAACTCAAATATTTTACGGCAGTTTGAAGGTTATTAATTGAATTATTTTGATTGTTTCTTACTGTCTGTACTAACTCCATTGCACGTTCTGGATTATTTGCAACTTCACCCTTGTATAGATCGGCAGCTAATACAACAAAACCTTGTTTGGCCAAGAGATTTGCCATATTCTTGATATTCTCATTTAGTCCCCACCATTCATGGATCATTACAACCGCAGGGAGTTTTTTGCCTACAGTATCATTTGATGAAACAGGATATACTAAATATCCTTGTGAATCCGGAAAGTATTCTACCGTCTTATTTTGCAAGTTCACCGTATTACCCATATTTACAGTTGAACTTAGGTTTGAAACATTTGTTACTGAGGTATCAGACGCCCCTCCTACGAGTCCCATGTAGCTAGGAATAATCATCATAGAACCGAAAATTATAGATAACATAATTGATGTAGCGATTCCGAACATAGGATTAGTAGGTTTTACAACTATTTATGTCTAAATCTGCACAAGATAATTACTATAAAACTACTGAAATATACAAACAAAACTTCTCTCTTTTCCCTATTGGATAGAGTGATAAACTAAACTAAAATTCTGCCTTCCTTCTTAATAATTTGAAAGCAATGTTTGGTCCCAACTGTTGTCTTAAGGCTAGCTCTAACCAGAGGAGTGCCAAGTGTTCTAACATACGAGCGTTGACAAGCGGTCCTACATCAACGACATCAAATCCAATATCAATTGCCAATTCTTTTACAACTTGCTTCGCATGACTATCATTACCGCATATAAAAATATCTGCTCTATTTGAATCAAATATCGAATTGTTTAATGTCTGAGCTCCTATTGTGTTGAAGGCTTTGACGACTTTACTAGTATTAGTTAATTTAGCTATTTTTTCGGCTACGGAAGTATTGTCTAGAGCTAATCCTTTTAGGTCCGGGGTTACTGGATTAGTTGGATCGATCAATATTTTACCAGTCAAATTTCCTGCTTTGAGTATTGTTTCCTCAACCGAAGTCCAGGGTATAGCAAATACTATGACATCTCCGAATGCTACAGCTTCTTTGATATCTCCAAATTTTAAACTCTGATCTACCTGATTCAATTTATTGACGTTCTGAGATTGAAGATTGCGGACTCCAAACATGATTTCATGTTTCTTTTGTTTCCACCTCTTTCCGAGGGTTCCGCCTACGTCTCCGGCGCCAATTATTCCAATTTTCATGTCAGGATATATTGTAACTACATGTTTTAAAAGATGTAAGCTACAATTAATCTCTAATAAGTAACCACGAATATTACATTAGTTTTTCAGCTCGATACTTAGGCTTTAGAAACCTAATCTTCAAGTTTTTCAGCATTTATTCTAAGAAATTGGTAATTTTCCTTTGAAATCTTTAGAGAAAATTTATGCAAATATGAGGATTAGGCAAACCAGCTCATAGTAAACTTTCTATGCGACGATGCCATATTCATATTAGATATAAATAATGGATATGTCAGTTACTTGTTCAAGCTGCGGCAAAAAACTTCAAGATTATCCTTTTTACTGTTATATGTGTGATGACTATTTTTGCTCCGATCAATGTCACATGAACAAGCACAACAAACAGTGGCAAAAATTTTGATTCTGTATGTACTAATCAGATTTCAATAGCCAATCTACATCTAAATTTATTCTAACCAACGTGACCAAATTTCTTAACAGAAGATAGCAATAAGCTTGATGTTCAATAACGATTTGTTTATTAAAGGTCTCATTTACCTAACAAGGAGAAAACACTTGCATGCGTTGATTACCCCTATCTACAACATATACATTTCCTGACGAATCAATATTGACATGTTCGGGTTTTGAGAATTGACCATCCCCAGTTCCACTCGTTCCAATAGTAGTGGTAAAATTACCATCGGTATCGAAGACCTGAATTCTTGGATTAAGAGCTCCATCCACCATAAATATCATATCCCGTTTGGAATCAACCTCTAAATGTTCTAGCAAAGGTGTAAATTCTCCTGGCCCCTTCCCTTCAGAACCCCATTGTTTAACAAACGTACCATTTTCATCGAATTTCTGAATCCTTGCATTTTCTAACTCATTTACGTATACATACCCTTTAGAGTCAACATCAATTCCATGGGGATGATTAAATTTACCGACTTCGTTACTCGCCTTGCTATCATTAGAGCCCCACTCTAATATGTATGAAAAATTTTTGTCCAGCTTCAAAACTCGTTCATTTCCTGTGTCAGTGATATAGACGACACCTGTCTTTTGATCGATTACCATATCCTCCGGACTTGCAAATTCTTGATCCGATCCATTGATTTTACCAGGCCTGTCCCATTGTTTGACAAATGTACCATTTTCATCAAATTTTTGAATTCTATCGTTACCTCTATCTACAACATAAATATTATCCAATGGATCTATTTCGATACTATAAGGTACGTTAAACTGTCCAGCTTTCTCACCTTCAGAGCCCCATTTCATGATAAATGTTCCATTTGGTGTAAATTTTTGTATATCATTCCGATCTCTATCACTTACATAGACATTTCCTTTTGAATCAAAATTTACGTCATGAGGACGTAAGAATCGGCCGTTAGAAGTACCATCAGAACCCCACTTGAACTTAAAACAATATTTTACCGAATTTAAATCATCTTTTCCTCCAAGAACCATCTTTTCTGTTAATAAATCTGAATCTACCAAAATGAAGAATACAATAGACATAGCGCAAGCCAGGGAATGCTTCAGGCTAGAAAACATCATTACAGTGAAGATGGGTAAATGGTATCTAAAACTTCTGGTACAAGTACCTTAACTAATCTATAACTAATTAAATTTTCTAACTGAATTTAACTCAATTACTTCTCTTATACGCTTCTTACAATTATTATCACAGGAATAAGTTAAACAACTTACATAAGTTAACGAGAATCTCGTTAACAAAAGAAAACTATGAAAAACTACGAAAAGAAATATAGAAAGAAAAAGATAAAGAGATTCAAGAAGAACTAAGAAGAGAGAATATTGTCACAATAATAGAATGAATTAGATTAGCAACCGGTGGGCTTATGGATGGGGAGATGTCGGTTCAATTAAATTAAATATTTTAACATACTAATTATTCCGCACCCATTTATAATATTAACTCGAAATGTTCTTGTTATGGTCTTGATAGTCAAAGAATTTGATAAGTACTACCTTAACTTTTTTAGTATGAATGAGAAGGGCAAACATCGACGAATTTATTCCAAAGCCTCGGTGTCCTTGTCACTTTTTTTTAAAGCATACGAAGTTGGAAAGATTGGTTTTTATGATAAGGTTCCTGTCAGAAGGAATGAAGCTTTGGGTAAAATCCCTGTTCTTAATTTTCAGATTAGCCTGTTGAGTGACATCATGGATATGCTAAGAAACGAAAAGCCACTTTATATTCAACTAAACACTGATAATTGGAATGGAATGCTAAGTACAAGTGCGGAACCTATAGGCGAACTAGAACCATAGCCTCCTCTAGTGTATAAGCTCTGTTTATGATAAATAAGCTGCGTTATTGATATATCATAATTGTATCTGACTAGTCCTTATACGTCCTAATGCCGAATATTTTATGTTGTCCTTCAAAAGGAATGGTTTAGGGGATAGTACACTGGCAGGTAGTAACAGCCTTGACGTACTTAGAGAGATAGTGGGACTTGAAGGTCATATTTTGAAAATTACTCCTAGAGGTTATAAATTGTCTAATGGAGTAGAGTACTGCAGTGTAGGAGTAAAGGGGAAGAATGGGGTAGATTACTCAATACAAGCATACGGAAAAGAGGCGTCAGATCTACATAATGAAGCCTGGACGATAATGGAAACACCTACTATGATGTTCCACGGGTAATTTAGCAGTTAAAAATGATAAAATAGTTTGAGCCTAAAGGGAGGCTAGATTGGGTGACTAGATTGGGTTAAATTGCAGTCATTGAATTTACTTAATCCATAGGAATTCTTAATAAATCGTAACTCTAAACAAAGTGTCTTTGAGTCAAAATGATAGGTGTCAATGCGGGCATAAAAGGTTTCATCATGTTCGGAAATCACCCAAGAATACCCCTACAAAATGTAATAAATGTGAGTGCCAAAAATTTAGAATTCCTAAATAGATATTATAATAAAGTTTAAATGATCTTTTACCATACGGAAATAGGATTACAATTTTAGAATAAACACCGGTGGGGCCGCTTATCGGGTGAGATGTACGACCCCACCAGGGGCTCTACATTAAAAACGTAGAGGTTTACCATGCAAAACGACGATATAAAAATCATTCTGATAAATGATAACAATTTAGAAAATTGTTACTAAACTTTGTCATTTACCTTCTTCTACTTTTTTAATTGAAACCATTATGTCACCTTTCTCGAATTCTTTAATCATTTCGCGTAAGGCTAGCGGTACCCAGATATGAAAGACAAGATCCCAATCAAGTCGGTCACCGACTTTCAAATTCCATTGTTTAACAAGTGACATAGGTACAGTTGTTCTTAATTAAATACATTTGATGGCTTTTTATACCTTTAAACACCATCTGATACCAAACGTTTACATACGTTCTGGATACCATCATTGCTGAACTAACTTGACAGAAAAATCTAGAGAAACTGTCCAAGATCTGTTTGAAGAGGTCCACAACTGTGTCATATGTGGAAAACCGATTCGTGGAAAAAATGAAAATGAAATTTGGGTTACATATCACCCGGATGAAAAAAGAAATTTGTTTGTTGAACCTGGTTGTATGAATTTATTAAAGAAATTTGAAATAGCTTACGGAAAAGAATTTTATGTTCCAGAATCGTCCAGTTTTGTAAGCGTTGCTGCACACTCTATGCCAATTTCGAACATCTCATAATCAGGAAATGCCGAAAAGCATCTAGCAGATCATCATAACTTGTTTGTTCTTTATCCCAGATACCCGTGATCAACCCCCTTCCTGTTCGCCAATAGGTTCATAACTATTTTCTTCTCTTTGTTGATTTTGATCTAAGGTCGACACGTTATGTAATTATCAAACGAGGTATATGACTACTAAGTAAAGACTATTTAATTAATCAATAACTTTTGGTACAAGTAACAAAGTCAAACGACTGTCGTCTTCGCGGTACTGTAAAAGTTCGAATAAAAAACTTGCGACACGCTGTGGCGTATCAATCTATTCTCGAAAAAATTGAAATGTCCCATCTACATAAATTACTTAAAAAATCTGAATATTATCTATACACAAATAGTTTTTCTAACATCCGTATATACTATAGCTCAGATCATCCGAATTAACTGATAGGACGACCTAAAGATTTCTCGCATCAACCTTATTATTATCTTCGACCTATGTTAAGTCATGCAAAAAAGGCTTTATACTCAATCCGAAATTCCTAAATCACTTATGCCTTTCGTATCCGAATTGGAATCACTCGGTATCAGATCAAAAAAATTAAACGAATTGAATGATGTTTATGAAGTTAAAAATCTTGTAGAAAACATCAAACAAACATTATTTCAAGATTATAAATCTAGTTTTCAAGAGAATGTTGTAGTATAGTCATTTTATCTTTTAATCCAAATATGAAAAAATTATTTGTCAAATAAGGATACCATAATCAGTAAGGAATTGTTTGGACATCGTGTGTTAAGCTCTATTTTCAATATTTTTTAAATACCTGCTCTTCAATTTCTAAAGGAATAAGAAATTCACAGGCGTAAACAACTTTTCATAAAATACTATGTAATTTTAGTTAATGAAACATTAAAAATGAATCTGGAGTATTAGCATAAAGCTATATGTAACTAACTAAAAGAAGCAGATGAAAAGGCCAATATGACAAATTGATGTTTATACTTTTATATGAAAATAGTTATTGAATAATGTGTCTCAATATTCAAATTTGTCTAGTATGAATTTTGATACCACAAAGGAACAGGAAGAGTTGATTTCTAAGGTTGACAGTGTATGTAAATCCATTAGAAGTTTTGAAGAGCTATGCTATATTGAAGATAGGCTCAACGAAAAATTAGTTCCTGAATTCAGTAAAATTGGAATGCTTGGTTGTCCAATTTCAAGAAAGTATGAAGGCTTAGGGTATGATATTTTAACATATTGTAAAACCCTAGAAAGAATAGGTGAAGAGGGTAATTCTATGAGAACATTTTTTTCTGTACACACTTCCTTAGGACAGATGATTCTGCAAGGATGGGCAAATGAAGATCAAAAGAAGAAGTACTTACCTGCAACAACAAGTGGTAAAAGTATCATGGCCTTTGCATTAACTGAACCGGAAGCAGGAAGCGATCCTTCATCTATGATCAGTGCATACGAAGACATAGGAGAATCTTATTTACTATCTGGAAAGAAGCATTGGATTGGAAATGGAACAATAGCAAATGTTATCACAACATATGCTCGTGATAAGACGACCGGGAAGATATCTGCGTTTATTGTAGATATGAATTCGTCTGGAGTTAAAAAGAAAGAAATGAAGAATAAAGTGGGTCTTCTTACGATAAAGAATGCTGAGATTTATTTCAAAGACTGTCGCATCCCAAAACAAAATTTACTTGGCGGTATAGGACAGGGACTTAACATTGCCTACAGCGCATTGATTGACGGGAGGTTAAGTGTTGCAGCCGGCTCTATCGGAGTAATGAAGGATTGTCTCAACGAAACCTTGCAACACACCAAGTCTAGAAGACAACACGGATCTCTTTTAGCCAAAAAGCAGTTAATTCAACAACACATTTCAAGAATTGTTGTAGGCATCGAAAGCTCCAGATGGCTCACCTATAAGGCGGCGTGTGCCAGACAGAAACTGCATGATTATGTTGAACAATTCAAATTGGAACATGAACGATGGCAATCAAAACTAAATCGTGATAACAAAATTTACTCGACTTTAAGAAATGAAGCAGATAGGTTAACTTCTATTGCTAAATTCCATGCTACAAATACTGCGTTTGATTGCGCAAATAGATCATTACAAGTATTTGGATCTTTTGGTTACCAGAAAACAGCACGTGTCGCAAAACACTTTCTTGACACTCGTGCAACAATGATCTATGAAGGGGCAAATGAGGTGTTAGAACTCAAAATTGCTTCCCATGTGTTGGGAGATAATTTCAAAGCATACTAGTCTATACATATTTGGACTAGGCATGGAAGTAGAAAAATTACAAAAATGAATGCCTAGTAAGTTAATTTTTTTAGATCAGCCTTGTTTCATTAATTGTATTTGTTATACTCATTTATAGTATCATTTATTAACGAAACACCTTTTGCAGCTTCCTCTTCATTAATAATTAACGGAGGCATTATTCTAATTGACTTCATTCCTGCTGGAAGAACGAGTAGACCTTTCTTAAACAATCTGTTGACGATGACATCTCTTGTCATTTTTGTATCAAATTCGAGACCAATCATCAATCCAATCCCTCTTGCATCAATGAGTCCATTGATCCCCACAAAGTCAACAAAATTCTTTAGTAGCATATTACCAATTTTTTGGGAATTAGATAAAAGATTATTCTTGAGAATAATCTCTATAATCTTGGTACCAATCGCCAAATCGATTCTACTTCCTCCTCCCCAAGTACTTGAAAGAACTCCAGGTTCAGTAGGATCGTATTTCTTATCATATACAGTAGCGCCAACTTGTAAGGCTTTTGCAACGGTCATTATGTCAGGTTCTACTCCATAATGTTCATAGGCCCACCACTTTCCAGTTCTACCCATTCCACTTTGAACTTCATCAAAAATTAAAGGGATTTTATATTCATCTGCTAATTTTCTAATATGCTGGATAAATAACTTACTTGCTACATTTAATCCTCCTTCTCCCTGTATAATTTCAGTTATAATGAAGGCTACCCTGTATTCTTTTAGAAGACTCTCCAATTGATTAATTTGAGGATCAGAATCATCTGTACAAAATTTTATTCTCTTAACTAATAACTCTGGGAAGTTTGTTTTCTGAACTTCTTTACTCAATGTGAAGCTCAGTGCGCCAAGTGTCCTTCCATGAAAATCACTGTTACAAGATATTCCTAGAAGAGGACCCATTTTCTTATATGCTATCTTTATAGCGTTTTCTACTGCCTCAGCCCCACTATTTATGAAAAATACTTTGGAATTGTTCTTACTTATTGAAAGAAGCTTCCTTGCAATATCAAAGTGCTCTTCACAATAAAAATCTTGTCCTGCTATTTTATGGATTCCCTTTTCTACACTAGAATAATTTTTGATAACCTCTAAAATTTCAGGATGGGAATATCCTAATGGACAGGAGCCAATATTTGATGTGAAATCTAAGAACTCAATTCGATCAATGTCTTCAATCACACATCCTCTACCAGTTTTAATCACAAGGGGATAAGTGAAAGTAGAATCATATACAATTTTTTTAAATTCTTCTACTATCCTTGCCGATCTTGGGCCTGGGATTTTTGTCATATCTATGGATTCTGTTCCAAATAAATAAGATTTGTACAATTATCCTAAAGTATAATACTCAAGTCCATGATAATTGCAGGTCAAAGAACTTTATCTGAAAATACCACAAAGGTCCAGCATGTGTAGCCACAGCCGGGATTGTCAGATTAGAAAGTCCAAGGCTCAATCCTAAAGTGAATAACAGGATCAGGATCATTACAACTATCATTTTTAATGGAATCGTCATTAATATTAATCCTATGGTTGATGTTTCATATTTAATTCTTCAAGCAATTGTTGCTTTTTCCATCAGTCATGGCTACAATGACGTTGACGAACAACACTCATCTATAATTGCAGATAACGATACCATATAAAGAACCATATCGTTCGCTGTTATAAAGTTTTAATTGACATAGTTTTCTATGATTGCTTGTATTCTTCCACCATATTTTCTTTTATATTCAGATTTGCACGATACGCAGCAAAAGAATCGTTCGTAGTTTGCAAATTTAAATACTTGTGGAGCGCCAGCTATAACTCCATGACAATAGTCGCAGTCTAACATAATCTGCATGCCTTTCTTTATGTTCTTCAATCGTGGAATCTTGTTTGCAGCTGATAATTCATGAATCTTTTTAGTTTTGTCAATTTTTCGAAAGTCAATAAGAGGCACAACGCCTTGAATAAAACCTATATTCACGAGTCTTTCAAATCTTGCCTTGACAGTGGGGGTTGTAATTCCAGTTTCACGTGAAATCTGACGAAAAGACTTGCGTCCATCTTTGAATAGCGATTTCAATATTGAGATGTCATGTTCATCGAGTTGGACAGGCAATGAAGATTGAAGGTATCAGCAGCAATATTAAATTTTACATTTGTAAAGCATATACCATGTTTTTATAATGCTCTAAAGTTAGTATTAGTGTGGAATCTGTTGAACTATTTCTAAAATCGTGTAGAAGTCCGGAAACCAGAAACATGTACGAGATTTCATTTCAAAAATACTTGGATTTTATGGGTAATAACGATCTCTTTTGCCAAAATAACCCAAAGCTGGTAGAGGCTAAAATCATAGAATTCATAATGTCTTTGAGGGGTGACGGTAAATCATATCC
>JBKPGB010000210.1:0-1828 GCA_046729135.1 Thermoproteota archaeon
TTCGTTGTCGAGTCCGATCGTGCCCAACTGAGTGCGATCGTCCAGCGGGTGCGGGACGGACGACTGCGGACGAACATCGGCAACGTCTCGACTCTCGACGATGCCGTCGCCGCCTTCAACCGGACCGAGCGACGCAAGGGGAAGACGATCATCCGCGTTCGCCCGTGAGCGACACCCGTCCATCGATGCACGCGCGCGGTGAAGCAGAACCATCGGATCCAGCTGAATATGAAAAAGCAAAACGAGATTTGAATGACTTTGTGGACAACCTTAGAAAACACTTCAAAGAAGAAGAGCAGATTGTTTTCCTTTTAACATTGAGATCCCAATCCGCAGGTTAGCTTGGATAGTTACCGCTTTAACTAACAATTTTAGACAGTCGTAACAGAAAGAATACAATACATAAATAATTTAAAACTGAAGGTAAAGTTATGCCAATCGATCAAGACTTTCCCAAGAATCACCAGGTAATAGGAAGACATAGCCATGCTGATGGTGAACACTACCACTTTGTATGGGGCCCGGGGGAGATCAGATGCGGAGACTTCAACTAAGCCAGAAGTCCAGGAAGCATACAAATCGAGGGGAGAAGAATATGTTCCTTTAGGTGTTCACGGTACAATGGTTGCAGTAGATTGGGATTCTTGTTACGCTGATGGTGCATGTATTGAAGCCTGTCCTGTACAGGTTTTCCAATGGTATAGAACAGAACAAGATGTTCCAGCTATACAAATGGCTAAAGCTACAAGTGCTGGGACCGGACAGGATCATGAAAGAGAAGGACGTGTTGATTATACTGACAAATCAGATCCTATCAGAGAACACGACTGTATTTGGTGTATGGCTTGCGTATCTGTTTGTCCTCCCCCAAGCGATCAAGGTAGACCAATCTAATTTGGAATATCATGAAAAATCAGCTGGAACATTTAATGAAGAACTATCAAAAGGTAGTGCTCCTCCGCCACACGCACATTGAATAAGTAAAGCTTAAATCTACACATTTTTTACAATTATGCGAACATGGACAACATTAAATTATTAACTTCAATCGGAGTGATATCAATTACGATATTAATTGTTACAGCTTTAGCAAGCGTTACTCTTGAAGTATATGCACAGTCATTAGGAAAAGTATTCTTTGAAGAAAAAGGTAAAATTACTGGTCAAAAGCCATTAGGCCTAAATAAAATGGAAGTTTCGTATTCGTCTAATGGAACAATGAATAACAGCATTGACGTTACAACAGTCGGAAATTTTGTGAGCATATCCAGAGGTAATAATGTAACATACAACGAAGGAGCAGCGGTAATAAAAACGAAGGATGGAACTGAATCGGCCAATTACACATTCTTGGCAATAGGAAGACTTGAGAACGGTAAACCCATCTTTATTGGTGCTTCAGCATACGATACAAATTCGACTGGGAAGTTGGCGTTTCTTGATAATCAAGTTGGCATCTTTAAAGTTGAACTTGATAAGCAAGGTAATTTTGTGAATAAAGAGTGGAAATGGAAATAGAACTCATAACCGATGAAAGTAACAAAATAAACAAGGAATTATTATTTATTTTAGATCCTCATAAAATAAAAATCCAAATGTATTACCGATAATTCGAATGCGTCAGAGTGAATTTGATTTTTCAAAACGGGTCGCAATTAGAATTTCTAGTTTCTCTTAGTTAGGATCAATAATTGAAGAATATTTTTCCGTAACTTTTGCGGTTCATCCGGATTAGAACCCTGCATGTATTGGGGTTCTACTAACTTGGTATTTAGCTTTTTGCTCTGATAACAGTCATTATCTAAAACAAGAATCACATAAGTGGACA
>JBKPGB010000211.1:0-1113 GCA_046729135.1 Thermoproteota archaeon
ACTATTGAATCGAGCACTAATCTTATTTATTTTAATCCTAGTGTACATAGGTCCCTATATGTTCGTCTTTGGTAGAACGGCTACTTGGACTTTCCCAAGGATAGATGAACGTGACAATAAGGCCTTTGATGAAATTGAACCTCACGTTAACCCTGTGGCTAACCTCACAAAAGTATATGCAGTGGCCGACGGTAGTGAAGCAAACTACTCATTAAACACGGGATTAGATAACAGGAAGTTTCTTGATTGGATAGGCTTCCCTTTGGTATTGGATGTCAGCAATTACACCCTCAAAGCAGCAGGAGTTTATCAGGGGAAAGTAATATTTCATTGCGATCACTTGGAAGCTGATTTTCCAAAGCCTGCTCCTAGTCAGCCTTGGTATATTTATCAGTCTCTGGTGGACAGATATGATAATACAACTATGAACGTTCCGTGTTATGGTGATGCATCATTAATCAAAGAAAATATCCCAAAAGCATTGTTACTAAACTGGACGATGTCAGGAAGATTAATTGGAGATAGAAATGATCAAATTAGAACGTGGACTGACCACGGAATTGTGGAGATAGCAGATGTCCGGAAATAATCCTTTGAGATATCTCGCTGATAAAGAAGGCGGAGGATGGATAGGATATCGTGGCTTATTTGCATTAATCTTTGCGAGTGGTCAGATTGCACTTTTCATGTACTGGGTAACGTACACTGGTGTAACGCTCGGTGCAGCTTGGTTTTATCTGACCCTTATACCTTTGATATTTGGAATTTTATTCACTGGGTTTCTTCCTGGCAAAAGTGGCATAACTCCCAGAACCTTCTTAATTTTTGCTCTATGGAGTATCTTACCATATGCTTTGTATGATTGGGTACGAGTCCCATTTAATTTATCGGTGGGTGTCCCTTTCTGGGATCACTGGTTTGACTGGGGTGCCAGTACTCTAGGAAGCCAAGGGTTGACGATATTTAATTATGGAAATCTTACAACAGGGCTTTTAGGTCACGTACTGCGAGGATGGGGATTTGCGATGGCTTACTATCTCTTAGCGAAAAGGGTAACAGCATTCTCCGCATTTACATTTGCCATGTTTATGACAATCTTCTATTGGGTTGTCT
>JBKPGB010000212.1:0-8388 GCA_046729135.1 Thermoproteota archaeon
GCTGCTATCAGCACTTTTGTCATTGCTGCTATCAGCACTTTTGTCATTGCTGCTATCAGCACTTTTGTCATTGCTGCTATCAGCACTTTTGTCATTGCTGCTATCAGCACTTTTGTCATTGCTGCTATCAGCACTTCCCTGTGTGTAGCCGCTTTCCGCATAGCATTTTACTATCTGATCATCCGCAGGATAACTATCTGGTCCAGCAGCATCAGATAGACAATTCAGGAATTTTTCGTACTTGCTACCTGAATCGCCTTGTCCATCATGGCTTTGCGCAAAAACATGGTTTGTGATAGGAGTTGACGATACAAAGACGATGGCTGCTGCAAGAAATATGACAGCAATTGACATTTCCTTTTTCGTATTCATGTCGCTATCAGCTGAAACCTAATGCAATTAACTGTTGGCTCAATATTTTATAGCTAAATCTTCATATTATTTCTTTAATAACCATCCTTCAAAATGATTGATATACTCTTTATTTGAATATCAAATAAACCAATCCTTCTCAATGCATGACAATAAATAATTATTCTTTTCCACTTACATGTTTGATTTTCAGTACTATCTTATGTTATAGCTGCATAGAAAATACTTGTTCTAATAATAAAAGGATGGTGTAAATTTAAGGCAATAGTTGGAAGATGGCATTTAATATATCATCCCAAGACTTCAAAATGCTCTACTCTTTAATTTCATTGATCTGCGCCGACTTGTTCTAAGTAGAACTGTTCTTTGTCGGTTTTTTCAGGTTTTATTCCTTCAATTTCAATCAAATTCTGTAATATTCCTTTGCCCCTATTTATCTTCCCATTTGGTAACCTTACGATACCGTTTATGAATGCACTGCTACCACATATTGGATTAAAAGATGTCTCTACATTTCTACCATATTTAAGTAGTGTTCTTTCCGGAGAACCATCGGGATTTAAGAAGAATCTTCCTTTCCTATAAATAATTCTTGCATCATTAGGGACTGCAGTAGGCATTTCTTGTTCTCTTGTGAATGTAAAAATCACTTTAAAGTTCTCAAGTTTTTTCGCAATATTTATCAACCAATTATAGTAAATCACATTCAAAGAATCAACAGGCTGATGTTCACCTTGCTTAATGTCTGAATTTCCATTGTCTGTGTATAACTTCGTGTTACTGTAGAAAAGTACAAGATTAAAATCAGGATCTTTCTTGTCCTCCATATACTGAATCAATGATCTTGCAGATTGCGCACCATTTGCACCAGACCAATATGCTACGTTCTTCTCAATTCCAGCGGCCACTTTCCATAAGAAATGCTCCTTGACTAGATTTAATTTTAACATGATTTTGTCTCCTATTTTTACCTGTTGATTAAAATAAGCGGCAAAAGCATCGGATTTTCCTGAAATGGGATTGATATAGCCATATGGTTTCTCTTCTTTGATCGTAAGATCGATAAAATCTCTAGTTGGCGAGGATGCGATTGAATAGGCACGATTAACCACATTCTCCTCAAAACCTCCTGTTGAGGTTGGCCTTTTCAGTAATACACTTAAAGTTACAAATTCGCCTATATTGAAATTGAATCTCTGCGAGGTAGAAACTGGCAATAAGGTGTAAGTATAGGTATCATGAGTCTCCTTGATTTTCTCGGTTATTTGCCATTCGTATCCTTCTTGTGATTTCCTTTCGGAAAGTTCTTCTGGCATTTTATGTCAGAATGGTAATCCAAGTAATCATATAAAAAACGTTGACTTCGTAACCTGCCTAATAGGATCATGCCACAAATCGTGCCATTGCATTATTTTTATGAAATTAGTTCGCAAGTATACAAAATTCTAGTTGCGAGTTTTTCTTATTCTTTATATTAACTAAAACGCTTCCTAAATTGAATTACCAAATTCTGCAAATGTATTCTTTCTAGTGGAAGCACGAATTTAATTGAACATCAATCAGAATATTTTTAACCAAAATTAAATCTTAATTACTACTAATAAATAGAGGTAATCAATTAGGTAATAGTCAACGTTAAGAAACCTGAAATAAAATAAGTATCATGAGAAAACAATACTCTTGGGCATTTGCTCTTCAAAAAGAAATTTCTGAAAAGATAATTACTCGTGATATGTTTCATAAATTAGAAAATATTTGCGGTATAGATGTATCATATAAAGATAATATAGCATATTGTTCTGCTGTAATAATTAATTCTACCTTTGACTTGACGGCTTCTGTCAATCTCAAATACAAAGTAGAATATCCATATATTCGAGGCTTACTTTTCTTAAGAGAATCTGGACCATTACTAAATACTTTGAGAATACTAAGAAATGAATCTGATTTTGATATTCTGCTTATTGACGGGCATGGAATCATGCATCCAAGGAAGTGTGGATTAGCTAGTTATGTTGGCTACTCCCTTGATAAGCCAACTATAGGAGTCGCTAAAAATCTATTATGTGGTTCTCCACGTAGGGATCACTTCATTGAATATAATGGAACTGTCTTGGGATATGTAATTAAAAAAGAAGGAAAAAAACCAATCTACATAAGCATTGGACACAAAACTAGTTTAAATAAATCTATACAAATCGTTCAAAAGTTGACCAAGAACGGGGAAAGAATACCAGAACCATTGAGAATAGCAGATACCAATTCAAAAAATCTTCTCAATTTTGCTTGAAAAATTTGTCGTATGCATCAAATATCAACAATCCCAGCATCTACCTCGTATTTTTATTATACCCATGTTATAATATTACTAATGTCTCATCAACTTGTCAAAGAATTAGTTTCTGATATACTCGACTTAGACGATGTTATGTTTTCAGTAAACAGTGGAAATGGTATCTGTGAAGTTAGAATTGAGAGAGGTTTACCTGTGCGAATAAATGATAAATGGATGACTATTGGTAACGAGGATAAACCATGGCATATACATTTGAATCTTGAGAATGTAACTACTGCAAAATTTGTAAAAGAAACTAGACAGAACGGCATGAATGGATATAGTGTCAGATTCTTTGATTTAAACGGAAATATTGCAATGCGAGCAAATTTTGTAAAGATGTATGACTATAATGGTAATTTATTACCAGCAAAAACCAGGAGGTATGATGAATTATTTACAAAGTATGGAAAAAGAGAAGTCATATCATTTACTCCTTAATATCTCATTTTATTGAAGGTAAGGATAATTTTGAATATGATTAATCTAATTTCTTCCTTTTTTATTTATTCAACTTTAATAATGCTGTAATAAGAACTTTAAAATAGATAAACGCTTCCTCTGCAGAGGGAGACCCAGAGCTTGTTTGTTATTTAATAAATCCAATCGATCCTAATTATACTTATTATTAGTAACTGGGGTTAAAGTTAAATCCCAAAGGTTTCTGACTTTGGGTACATCCTCAATTGATTTATCATCTTTATTCAAATATATCTTGTATCCTATTGGATCTTCACTATACACCTTGACCGTACGACGATTAGTTGTGCCTTGTTCTGATAATTTTTTTTCTATATATGCAAAGTCTTTTTCACAATTTATATTAAGACCACTAGAGAGACCATAAAAAAAATTATTCCTAGTGTATTCTAATACATCATGCCAAGTGTAGGCTTTTACTCTACCTATGAAGGAGTTATCAGAAGTTCTGTTTGTGTAATAGCTATAGATGTCAAAAAATTCAGCTGTTATGTCACAAGAGTTACAGTAAAAATTCTTGCCCTTCTTAGCACAATTATCACATTGTTTATTTATCATTTGAATACTACTGCCTTGCGAGTTATAAATATTGATTACCATTTTTCTTATTTCCATATTTGAATTAAAGTCACCTGAACTCAGAATGGAGTGCTCAAATCAAGTCATTAATTATGTTGAAATGTGATACTAAAGAAAATTTGAAAGCTAAAGATACATTTTTTTACAAGAAACTTGAAAAAATATTGTTTGCTAATTAGGAAACCTCAGTTCTGTACTTTATGCAATAAGGATCTTAAATTTAAATACAAACCAGATAAATCTTGGAATATTGCAGGTTATCTTTGTAGCGACTGTCATATGAAAATGACAAGGGAATTTATGATCAAACAGAAAGAAGAAGAAGAAAAAATTAACAAGAAGCAAAATCAGTGCTTTATTTGTAATGATTTTATTGATCCAGAGAAAAAAAAGAAACCTAGATGGCAGTGGGCTATGGAAAATGATATTTACTTGTGCGAAAAATGCTATAATCAAAAAGAGTTGGCTTATCAAAATAAAATAAATTTTTGTGTAAACTGCGGAAAAAAAATTGGCTTCATAAGGTATAACCCAAAACCAAAATGGAAAATTGATGGACAGTTATGTAGAAAGTGTTGGGATACGATAAATGTCGCGCAAAGTTGAAACTTGACAATTTTATTTTTAAATAACTGGATGGCTATCCTCTTTACTATGGTTTTTATGCTCCTAAAACGAAGAATACATATTGAAGCGAAAGGTCAAGAAATCGAGTTCCAAGAAATTTAAGAAAAAATCGTTAATGTGGGCAGTGATATTTGGTGTAGTATTAGTTGGAGGTTCGGTAACGGCTTTTTCTACAATGGGAAAGAACAATAGCCCCAAAAATCAGGAAAATCCTGAGCAGCTTATTAGCACGCTTCTTCATCCAGTAGTTCAAAATGCATCAGCACTGGGAACGACTAAAGCCAATGTAACCTTAATAGAATTTGGTGATTATCAATGTCAATATTGTGCAAGATTTCATAGAGATACCAAAGATCTAATAGTTAATAATTTTGTTAACACGGGTAAGATTAATTTCATGTTTAAAGATTTTGTTATAAACGATAGACCATCAGATAAGTTATCAACCCTTGCTGCCATTGGATCTTATTGTGCTGCAGAGCAAGGAAAATACTGGCCATATTATGACGAAGTATATAGAAATTCTAAAGGAGAAAATACCAACTGGGTTTCAAAAAATAGTTTGACGCAATTTGCAGTTTACGCAGGGATTTCTAATGTAAAAAAATTTTCAGCATGTCTTGATTCCAAAAAATATGAAAATTTGGTGGTTACAAATGATAATTTGGCCCGAAGTATAGGTTTGACAAGCACACCAACATTCATTCTAATAGCTGATGGGCAACCTCCGCTAAAAATAGAAGGTGCCCAGCCTTACTCCGTATTCGAAGGTGCAATAGGTCAAGTTCTAAAGCAGATTCCTAGTTGAGTACCATTGAATGGTACATTTCAAAATTTCCGCACTCATATTTAGCTTAGCTATTGCACGGTTCATTAAAGCTGTTCATACTACATGAAATTTTATCTGTCTAGTTTGAGTAATTCCATTATGATGGAACAGAAGATTACTTATTTAAGGGATCAAAAATAGTGAAACTTTCTGAATGGAAACCATTTATATTTCCATGATGTTCAAAACTATAAATCTGTCTGGTATGGCGATCCAATCACAATTGAATTTTATAACAAAATGGAGTTTGCATGAAGGGAGTAATCAATAGAAGGCTTTCTGACATGAATGCTCCCATAAATTCAAAAAAACACATCAAATTTAACATGAAAGATGTTTTAAGTGTAGTTTCATTTTTACTAGTTTTTCTTTTAATCTGGCAAATAGTATTTTCTCTACAAATTTGGCCAGTCGTCTCTCTCCCTTCACCAGCAATGGTTGCCCAGTCTTTTGTTGACTTGGTGCAGGAAAATATTTTGATAGAGGGTATCATCATTTCACTTTCGCGATTATTCATTGGATTGGTAATCTCAGTAGTGATCGGTGGATGTGTTGGACTTGTTATGGTTAGATTTAAACAATTTGGAAAAACCATGAGCTCATTTGCCTTAGGATTCCAATCTTTTCCAAGTATAGCATGGGTACCTTTTGCTATCCTTCTGATTGGATTTAATGATCTAGGAATACTATTCGTCATCGTCATGAATTCCGTATTCTCAGTGATGAATACTACCTACAGTGCAATTAGGAATATACCACCCATATATCTGCACGCAGCACGGAATATGGGAGCTAGCGGTTTTTTATTATTTAGAAACGTCATGATACCTGCCTCCGCACCTTCTTTAATAATGGGTCTAAGACAGGCTTGGTCATTTGCTTGGCATGCTCTGATAGGTGCTGAGATGTTGATCACTACTGGCGTAGGATTAGGGTATATTTTGTCTGTAGGAAGAGAGTTCTCTAACATGAGTCAAATAATAGCAACTATGATTGTGATATTCGGGATTGGCTTATTATTTGATAGGTTTGTTTTTTCGAAACTGGAAGAAAAAGTACGTGAAAGATGGGGATTAACGCAGTCATGACCATGACATGGCGTTTTTGATTGGATATTAGCACTATGATTTAGTTGTGTAAGTACTAGATAATTATTTTTTTACTGTCAAATGGCCATCACAAAAAGTGGAAATAAACTGATCAAATTATTATAATAATATCAATTTATATCCGCTTTAGAATCATTTTGATACGATTGATACAATTGTTTCCCTCTAGGGAATATTTCTCTTTTTAAGATATAGTTCTCTATAGATATTTTTCCTGGACCCAGAATGACCAGAGACATACATATTGATATAAGAAGTAGTTCAAACTCGTATCCGCCTATAAACCCTTTTGACAATTTGACCATCATTATTGCACCTATCATTTCAATTATTAATAGTGCTGAAGCAATTCGTGTTAGGATACCAAGGATGATTGCTAAACCTCCTACCACTTCCAGGAGCCCTATTGGTACGAACAATTCAGGAGGTAAATTAACAGATTCGAAGAAACCATAACCGCCAGAAACATCGAAAAATTTTGGTACTCCATGCGCAATAAATGTAAGACCTCCTATAATTCTAATAGGCAACAGTCCATAAGCGAAAAATGAGTTCATATTTGCAATTACTTATGGATGACCAAATTTATAAATGATTAAATGCAACGAAAAACTTGATTTCAAAATTTGAGCCATATTCTACACAAATTACACATTTTCGTAATAGTTAAGGGATAATAGTAAAAATATCAAAATGTATTTGCTGTATTATGGTAATGTCTTAATAAATGCTACCAGCTATCATATTTGGACTTTTATGAATAATATTATGTTTTAAGTAAAATGATGTAATTCATTAGTATTTTGATAATCTAATTATTAAATTATACCCTCTTTTACGAACAAATTCTTGAGAAAAATTTAAATAAAGTAGTATCGTTTCTTATAAAAATGGCTACAACTCTTATTTTGTCATTGGCAATCACGTTGGCTTTAGCTATGTTACTAGTACCTGCGATTGGTACTGTTGTGTTTGCTCAAAACATGAGCGGTAACATGACTGGGAATATGAGTGGTATGGCTGGTAACGCCTCTGAGAAGCTGAGTAACATGACTGAAAAGGCTGGCGGCATGCTTGGTAACCTTACCAAGTAAAATAGATATAAAATAGATTATTATCTATTGATCCCAACGTAACACATGCAGAAACAACACATACTGTAACTACCAACACTCCTTTTTTTTCTTTTCACAAAATTTGCTCAAGGAAATGTTTAATTTTCATAATCACATATTGGCCCAATCGTATTCCAGTATGTTAAATTATATGATACCCTAAATAGAAACAATAATTATCGAAAATGACTATAATGATTGCTTTACTTGTCGTGTACTTGATATCGATAGGTCGATATACAACTTTCTCTAATCTTAATATAACATGTACAAACTGCAATTAACAAAATAAGTGTGGAAATTTCTCTTATTATTGTCTGATTGCCTGACAGAAAATTGGAAACTACAACAGCCAATCCACCAAACGTTGAAGCAAGTATGAATCCTAAAGTGGAACAACTTGCACATGCACTGGAAATAACACTGATTGTGGTACCTGCCACCGCTGATTTACTTATTCTTAACTTCAAGTCCCTTATAATATGCAAATTAAAGTTTACCAAAACTGCCACTAGAATTGAATTAATACAAGATAAAAAAAATACTCCAAGCATATCATTGGGAACATAGAATGCTAAAAAAGGTGAGAAAAACAGAATTTTATCAAAAGTGTTTGTCACTATCCAAAAAACAAATCCTGCTATTGACGCAATAATGAGATAAAGCGGATTTGAAAAAGCTGTTCTCGTAACAAAGCTGATTGAACTCAAAGTATTCATTTTTGTTTAGGAATATTTTTTGTGTCCGGCACATAAAAAGTATTAGAATAATCCGTAGTACAAAACAATCCGATACCAATTGAATAACAATTGATTCGTTCTTGTTTTTGCTTGCAAGATTGTTTAAATAGCCGGTATAAAGCAATTAGGGGGACCTAACAATGAAAAGAATCTATCTAAGATGGCCCATTCTAATTGCTGCTATTTTGGTTCCAGTCTCAAT
>JBKPGB010000213.1:0-3445 GCA_046729135.1 Thermoproteota archaeon
TCAGGAATCAAAACTTGACACATATCAAGAATGCATGCATTACCTGACAAAGTGAGATAAAATGATAATAACAATGGGCCTTATGATTGGCTTGGTAGGAGCATTAATAGCGGGACTCATTATGTGGGTGAGAAAATAAAACGAATATAATAAAACTAAAAACCAATCATATAAAATTAATTGGATTTAGGCGCTGTTGTTCGATGAATTTTCCAATTCTATAATTGAATTTTCTAGGAAATCATGGAGCCTGTAATTTGTTCTCTGCCTGAGTTATCAAATGCAGAAAGAAGAATATCATCCATCTATTAATAGCTGCTAAAGGCTTTTTGAGCACCAAAAACAGAAAAAGGATTAGATGAGTAGGAAATCTAAAATCGGATGATACTAGCCTTACCTATGGTGTAATAGAATAATTAGAAAACCATATAGCATCTATAGGGAAAATTGGACACCTTTACTCGTGTTAATTATAATTATTATTTGCTTCATACTATCACAAATACAAACTACATATGCCTTTACCTTTAACAATGTTGATTCCACGAAACTCCATCTATCAGATGCACAGAAGGAATTAGCACCGTATGGAGTCAATATAGATAGGCTTTTACTATATAGCATGTATAGCATAGCAATCATAATTGTAATTCTTACCAGGCTCAAATGGATTAAACATGGAAGAAAGGTAACGAAGTCGAAAATTATAGTCGAGTCCATTTTCTTTTTGGCTTTAAGTTCTATTGTAATCTTTGAATCCCACTATCATGTTCACGTCCCAATTTTGTATCTTGTTCCTTATCTGATTGTGTTTTTTGGTTTACAACAATATTCATATTTGCATTCAAATCGGCTCATGTCGTTCTGGAAGGAATCCAAGTCTGCTTCTATTTATGTAAAGGGTGCAGGACATATACATGCTGTGTTTGTAATAGGAACAACATCTCGTATCATAATATCTATCTTGTTTATTGGTAGTTTGTTCGGCTCAAGCCGACGAGGAATAATTTATGCTAGTGATTCTACAGTAGTGCTTGCAACCATAGTATTTGATTTGCTTTTAATGATTTCTGTCGGCTTGTTAATAGGAATAAATAGAAGGATGCTCATTCGATACAATTTAATCAATGAAGGAAGAGAAAACATTTCTGAAAAGTAGACATTCTATTTGGGTTGTGATTGTGCTGATGCTAAAGAGAGAGCCCGTCTGTCAAAGCGCATTTACTATATCAAACATGGAAGACATGGAAAAAGCAAGGACAAAACTAAATCTTTATATCGCGTGTGCGATATTAATAACAATCAAATTTAAAAAATGAGTCTCGTAGGAAATTTATCAACTTGCAGTGTATGCGGAAAGCGAAGGATAATAGCCAAGCAACTGGATAAAGTTTTGAGTAAGCAGAATAGCATAGACGTCTATTTGGAATGCAAAGACTGTGCCGCTATTCCCCTTTGGGCTGAAAAACAAAAGTCATTTGATCATTATCAATAGAAGATAAATAGTTAGAAAATGTCAAGAAAAACTATAGAGGTAGATTCTGTTGCATATATAGCAAAACTAAAGGAGATAAAGCAATACTGTTTAGATCATATTGATAGAATAACCGCTGGGGTAATCCCGTTCAAGATCTAATTAATGCAGGTATGATTCGATCAGATACTTTCCAAAACATGACTTGTCAGAAAATAGATAGTGAGATATTATGGACGGAATTAGGGAAAGGGGGAAAACCTGAAGGGGGCCTTAGGTATTGACTAATTTGGTCATAAAATGAATAAAAATAAAGTATACAAATTAGGTACATCAATAGTCGAGAGTAAATAAGAAATGAAATGTCCTGTATGCAGTTCGGAAGTAAAAGAACTATACAATCTCAACACCGAAACAGAGGAGTTCAAATGCTTTGGATGTCATCTTGCAGATCTCGATCGCAGAGTAACGAGACTGGAGAGACAGGAAAATAAGAAGTGAATAATACCTTCAAACTAGGGAGATCAATAGCACAGATATTACCATTTCACAGAATACCGATAAGGAAACAACAATATTATTAATTTAGATAATAAGATTATGTCAAATCAAAGAGTTGCTGTAGTTACAGGCGCTTCGAGCGGCATAGGATATGAAACATCATTAACATTGGCAAGAAACGGTTTTGTGACATACGCTACAATGCGTAGCCTCAATAAGGGTGAGAATATAAAATCAGCTGCAGAGGAGGAAAAACTGCCATTAAAGATAGTACAACTAGATGTTACTGATGATGAATCGGTGAAAGACGCTATGCAATCAATAATATCTGAGGCTAGCGGAATTGACGTGTTAGTGAATAATGCTGGTTATGGACTAGTTGGTGCATTGGAAGACCTTGCTATGGAAGAGATAAAGTCTCAATATGGAACTAATTTATTTGGTGTTATAAGAGTAACTCAAGCAGTCCTTCCTATTATGAGAAAACAGAAGTCTGGGATCATTGTAAATATTAGTTCCGCAGCTGGAAGATTTGCTATCCCCGGACAATCCGCTTACGTAAGTACAAAATTTGCAATTGAGGGTCTGACTGAATCTATAGCATATGAACTGGAGCCATTTGGAATAAAAGTGGTCTTGATAGAACCCGGAATTGTTAAAACAAGCATGGCTAACAATATGGTTATTGCCAAGAAATCTCAAGATCCAAGTTCTCCATATTATCGGCTTATTGAAAACGCAGTTTCAAGCATAGAACATGGGCTGGAGACACGCTCTTCTCCCCATGTTGTAGCAAAAGTAGTGCTAAAAGCTGATACAAGCGAAAATCCTAATCTGAGGTATTTGGCTGGGAAGGATATAGAAACATGGATGGAAGCTAAAAGAAGCATGTCTGATGAGGAGTTCCATAAAATGATGTTTGGAAACCCAAGAAAATCATAAATGATAAATAACAGTTACTTTACATTAGTAAACGTGACTGTTAGTAGGAAAGACACACGAGACCTCAGATATTTCTTTTCTTTTTAAAAACTTTGAGAAAAATGAAAATAAAATGAATAAAAATAATACAAATAAAGTGTATAAACTGTGGCAGAGAAATTCCCATTGTAGACAAATCAATTGAATATGGGACGGATTTAGATACTGCGATTGTAGATAAAAAATGATTGAGTTTTCAACGGCTCTCCTAATCTTTATTTGCGTTTGCTTAAAGATCCGTAATGTCTAGGATTTATTATAATTTAAAGGGGGTGAATTTCTGAAAATAGAAATTATTCTAAAAGTGCAAAAATCTTAATGCCATCAATACCCTCTATTTTAAATAGCGTTTCACACATCCCACACTCGGCATTGCCATTTGCAATATCTACAGAGGAGATATCTTCATTTTTATAATCACATTTTGGACATGTGAATGTGAATTTCATATTGAACTCATATACTTCGATCGTTTCAGTCATCTACAGT
>JBKPGB010000214.1:0-32081 GCA_046729135.1 Thermoproteota archaeon
ATCCGCCATCGCCATTAGATCCGCCATCGCCATTAGATCCGCCATCGCCATTAGATCCGCCATCGCCATTAGATCCGCCATCGCCATTAGATCCGCCATCGCCATTAGATCCGCCATCACCTTTCCCTTTACCATTGACACTACCATTGTGTTTTCCATTGCCATTAGATCCGCCACCGTCATTACTTCCATCATTAGAACCATTTTCTGATTTACCGTAAACATAAGTTAGTGATTGTTGAAAGGAGAAAATTGATAATGATAGTGTGAGTAATAATAATAAGAATCCAAGAATTAACTTGGGCCTCTTCGTATTACTCATAGTTAATTGATCCTTCCAAGTTATTTTAGTTTTCTGGAAATAGAATTCAGACTTGACATATCAAAAATCAATATTCTTCAGTAGTGGAAAATTGTTACCAATCCAACCTCCCATAAAATTAAATTGAAATATTACTAGGGAAATATTAGAATTTGATCTAAAGATCAATTAATGAATTAGAAACTCTAATTATGACCCATCTGAAAAAACAGATCAGTCCCTTCTGACCTTGTCATATTCTGGAGGCGAAAACATTTCAGCTACGATTTACCGCTTCAGTTTGATTTTTATATCGTTGATGCGTATGGTAAACCTCTACTTTTTTAATGTAGAGCGCCAGGCGGAGCCTCCATCTCACCGGATAAATGGCCCGCCGGTGTTTATTTCTAATAGACTTGTATTCCTATTTCGTATGCTGAAAGACCATTTAAACTTTTATTATAATATCCGCTAATTAGGTATCCAACTTCAAAGTGGGAGCAGGAAATAGATAGATCTCGCCCTACATTACGAATAAATTACGATTTTGGTCCTGACCCAAAATATAAATTACAGATCAAAAAGCTGGAAAACTGTCATGAAAGCAATATCCCCATTGGAAATATTTTCAAAACCGTGAAAGCCAAAAATAAAATACTGGGGCTAGGCAAAATTGTGTCAACTGCAGGAACTAATCCCAATAAGAAGAATTATATCCAAATCACAGAATCTACTGACAATGAGAGCCTAGATTACCCACTAGAGGACACAGCGTCCGGATACTTCGAAACAATTGGTATTTTCCCAGCATTAGTTATTGGCAATAGGAACGTTATATTCTTGGATGAGCCGGAGTTACATTTACATCCAACGTAAATAAAATACTTTGGCAGAACGCTAACGGGTATGTCCGAAAAGCAAGTAATTGTAATAACTCACTCCCCCATATTATGTTGAATTGAGTCTGTTCTCCCTGGTAGAAACTTAGTTTCTGTAAGAAATATTGGCTTACTCAGTCACGTCGCAACAAAGTCAAAAGATTTAAGTACTATCTCCTAAGTTCTAGGATTATGGTTGAACGATCACCTGAATTTATATTCATTACTCTGTCTATGTTAGCCGTGACAGTGATTGTTACTATTACAGGCCATGATGCTCTCGGCACTAGTGCAAGCGATATTTTCGATAGGAACCTGACCGGTAATGACGGTCAGGCACAGTCATCACCCCTTAAAGAGATGAATTTCTCTGGGACTAGCGACGTGTACAGCCATGAAGGACTCTTGGAAGCGACAATTATCATTGATGAACATGAAGGTATGGTTGGAAACGAACCAGTCAAAGCGATAACCTATAACGGCTCGCTCAATGGACCAACGCTACACATGAAGCCTGGCGAACGGATGGTCCTATACTATGTCAACAAGCTCGATCAACCTACTAACATACACTTTCACGGATTACATGTGTCACCATTAGGCAGCTCAGACAATATCTTTCGTGTAATTGGACCAGGAGAAACTGCAAAGTACGTGCTCGATATCCCTATTGATCATGCAACAGGAACTTTTTGGTATCATTCGCACCTGCATGGTCTCTCTACTGATCAAGTGGGTGGTGGGCTGTCTGGTTTGCTCGTGATAGAAGGCTTAGAGGACTTGCTACCTGATGTGTTACAAAATATTACTCAGCAGACATTTACCATGAAGGGTTTTCCATGGCATTATTGGCACCTTAACTATACTTCCCCAACATATCAGACTATCAATGGAGAGATCAATCCTGTTGTAAGTATATCACCAGGCGAGACTCAACTATGGCGATTTGCGAATATTGATCCCGGAACGTTTTACAATATAACATTACCAGGTCATACCTTCCGTGTCATCGAACAAGATGGTAACCCTGTCTGGGAGGTCTGGGATACAAAATACCTTGTGCTTGCCGCTGGTAAGCGATTCTCAGTCCTGGTTACTGGCGGAGAAAATGGAACTTATCCTCTTAAAATGCTCCCGTACAGGGGGGGTGTTACACACGCATATCCTGAGGTAACCCTAGCAACGATAAACGTGCAAGGCAATGCTGGAGCTGAGACAGCTGAAGTCAATGCATCGAGTCTAGTACCAACGCAGGACCTAGGAGATCTAGGGGTCCACGAAGTACGTGAGTTAGTCTTTTCTGCGTCCGAGTCCAACACAACAATGAACCGCTTTGGCGAACAGGGAACTAACATGATCGATGGCAAGGTTTTTGATCATAACCGGGTCGACCAAATAGTGAAGCTAGGAGACCTAGAGGAATGGCGCATTAATAATACCGATGACGATGATCATACATTTCACATTCACATCAATGACTTCCAGGTAATGTCGGTGAATGGTCAACCTTATGATGCGCATGGCTTGCAGGACACAGTGATCCTTCCGGCGAATGGTACAGTGGTAGTCCGTATGCAATTTGAGGATTTCGTTGGAAGATTCGTCTATCATTGCCACATTCTTCCACATGAGGATACTGGCATGATGGGTACTGTTGAGGTGGTCGATCCATTGACACCACCTTTCCATTGACACCACTATACATACACCATACAATACATGTCTGGAATGCATTTGAAAAAGGCTTAATGTGGTAAAGAATAATTATACTTAACTGGAATTCTTACAGTACCATTTTCAATTGGGATTTCAATCAATCCCTTTGGTGTAGGTATAGTTCCATTCCCTTTTGTGGTATTAATATAAATATATTTTAACATCGGAGTTGGTTCTGTAGTATTATATCCTTTTAATATGGTAAATGTATCTTTAGGCGACTCGAAATCCTTATTTGTATAGGCTTCTATCGTTAATGCATTTTCAGTAGAATTTACGTTTATTATTCCATACTCGGCATATTGCGTCTGAACGTAAGGTGATTTTGATTTAAATTGATACAAATCGTGACCACCACCCCCCGTGGTTATATATAACACACCAGTCCCTTCATTTATTGTATTATTTTTAGTAACAATGATGGGATTTGAGAAGTTATCCAACAGAATTGGAAACGTTCTCTGATAATTATGAACGTGTGCTTGAATAACCACATCGACACCATATCTTGCAAACAAGGGAGGATATGTTTTGAAATTCTCTTTTTCCGTAATATGTTCTGTTTCAGATGATATAAATGGTCTATGAGCAAGTACTATAATCCAACTAATACTCCTATTTTGAGAAGCTATATCTAAATCAGTATTTATAAAATTGTATTGTGTAGAGTTTTCTCGAAGATCTGATTCAGTGCTAATCGATAAAAAGTGGACATTCCCTTTATCAAATGAATAATATGGTCTATCATTTGGTAAATGAAACAATCCTGCGAATTTTGACCAAGAATCATGATTTCCCATCGTCATGTATAATATACCATGTAATAATGAAAATACTTTCATGAATTCGTCAGGATTACAATCATAGTACATATCCCCCAAAGCTAAAAATATTTGAGGTTTTTTATCAAGAATGTTGTTAACTGTTTGCATTGAATTTATATTACAATCAAGATCTCCTACCGCTACAAAACTAAATTTTTTTTCTTGTGCCATTGCATATCCTGATAAAACTGTTTGCATACAAATGATTGATACGGTTATTATTGGCAAGAAGATAATTGCAATCTTAAAATAAATTTTCATCATATTCTTAAAAGAGATGCTACTATATTATTAAAAATTTCTTCGTGTGGTTTTCAATCACAATTATTCTCAGAATTGCATATACTCCTTCCTTACAAAATGTGATCCATAGTCCATCATTGTCTAATGACTTTTTTCAAGCTCCTTTGGTACCTTGCAGAAATAAGAATTTCGCTGAAAATTTATATATCCAAAATTAAAAAAAACATTTAAAGCTCAGTTTTTGGTTTGATCACACATCGCATCCGGCGCATCATATTTTGACATTGAATTTCTATTGATCGATCTGTCATATTGGTCTTAAAAAGAAAAAGAAGTATATCAACCAGATTATGACATATGTTTTGATTGTTGGATGAATGACACTTACCCTAAAATTTGATTCTCAAAGCGTTACCTGAGCAGTAAGCATAAAATGCATGCTTTCATCAAGTTACTTTACTATAGTAAATTCATCTTCAGAATTTATCCTATCATTAGGATAAAATCGTCCAATTACAGATGTCCCATTATTTGTGAATTTCAAACTTAGATAACCATGTAGAGTGTCTTCTTCTGTAATAACATATGGTAATTTGCCTCCTACAAATCGATGTAAATCCCTTCCACCGGTTCCAACTGTAACGAAGATTTCTCCTTTAGGGTTATGGTAAGTATTATTTTCCACGGTTGTAATTATAGGATTTGATGGGCTGCTTGGATTAAATGAAATTGGAAAAGTTCTCTGGTAATTATGTGCATGAGCCTGCAGGACTAAATTAATTCCATATTTATCGAATAACGGCTGATAAGTATTTCTCAAAGCTTCGTATGAGGTAACGGTAGCAAGTTCCGTCGGAAGTAGAGTCATTATTCTTTCAATAGATGGTATGATATATGCTGGGATATGAAAATAGGGAATTATCCAAGCAATACTCTTATTAGTAGAAGTCTTTTCTAGGTCACTTTTAACGAATTTATATTGTTCTGAATTAACATCTAATGGGGCATTAGTATCTATCGAAATAAAGTGGATATTCTCGAAATTAAACGAGTAATATGTTTTTGCTAGCTTAAAGTATTTCAAGTATAGATTTACTAATTCAGGAGTGGCATCATGATTACCGAAGGCGGTGTGAATTCTTGTTGAAAGCGGTTGTATCATGTTTAGCCAACAGTCTCCTGTCACTTCGTATGAATTATCACCCAAACCAATTACTAATTCGGGTTGACTCTTAACAATGTCTGCAATAGTCTTGGATGTATTATTGTTACAGCCCCAATCACCAGCTGCTGCAATGGAGAAATCTGGTATTTCTTTTATAGCTAGTATCTGGGAAGGGATCAGTATACTAGAGTACAGAATAATAGTTGTAAAGGTGAACATCACTACGGTCCTAAATTCAAGGATCTGCATGAATAGAGTACATAGCTACTTGCTATTGTATTTGTTGATTTATTGAGGTACGAAAATATATTTATACAAGATATTTAGACATAACGGAGTCGAACCATCTACAAGAAGATGAAATGCGACAATACATAAAAGATGTACCAATGGAGATAAAAGCCAATAAGCATAGAAAATTAACGTGAAGTTGTCATCACTTGATTATTATGTTTTGAGTATTATTAGCAGGTCATTAGAGAATTGTTTATTAATTAACAATTAATTGTTATCTTGATAGATACGAAATGCAATTTGGAATCCAACATCCCAACTTTAATTTCGATTACGAGCAAGATACCTCTCAGATTCTTGGCACCTTAAAGGACCTCGTTATAAAAGCAGAGAACGTCGGTTTTGATTCCTTTTGGGTAATGGATCATTTTCACCAACTCCAAATAATAGGATCCTCACAAGATCCATTACTAGAGGGTTGGACTACTATATCCGTACTTGCTGGTTTGACTACAAAAATAAAATTAGGAACGCTTGTAACAGGAGTAATATACCGACACCCATCAGTGTTAGCAAAGATAGGGGCTACACTTGATGTACTAAGTAAAGGGAGATTGTTCATGGGAATAGGAGCTGGTTGGAATGAGCAAGAATCCCTAGCATATGGAATTAGTAGTACTTTCCCATCATACCAAGAGAGATTGAATCGTCTCGAAGAAGCAATACGAATCATACGAGACATGTGGACTAAGGAACCTACTAGTTCATTCATTGGCAAGTATTATCAGGTCCGCGATGCGTACTGCAATCCCAAACCAATCCAGAAACCTTCGCCACCGATTCTAGTCGGAGGAGGTGGCGAAAGAAGAACTTTGAAGATAGTTGCAAAATTTGCTGACGCCTGTAATTTAATTGGATCTCTAGAAACAATAAACAGAAAATTAACAGTTCTGCGTGAACATTGCGAAACGGTTGGAAGAGATTATGATTCTATTTTAAAGACTAAACTTTGCACAGTTATAATTAATGATGATGCAAGTACAGCAAAAAAAAGGGTACAAGAGATACTTAATGGAATGCCTGAAGAACAAATCAGAGAATTTGCAATATATGGAACGCATGAAGAAGTATGCAGACAGATAGAGTTGCTCGAAAGGGCCGGGATTGAATATATTATCGTGAACCTGGAGCCATCCAATGAAGTAGACTCTTTAGAAAGATTCGCAAAAGAGATTATTCAGAGCTTTAAATGAACTTTTTTTGATATCCTATACCTTTAGATGAATCCAAATGAAACAACTGAATTCAGATTGATTGAATATTTTATCAAATACCTCTAGTCCCGCTAGAGAACTAGTATGATATTTGTCCCCACTTCAGACATTAGTTTTCTAATAATGAGTCGGGTCAACAAAATGGAGAAGTATAATACTAACATTAAAAATACTAAAGCCTTGAGATTAGTAAAAAAGACATCTTACTAGAATTAAAGTGGAAGTCTTACCAGATATAACTTATGAATTCAATAACAATTAGAAAGGTGTCAAAATGAGTAATATTCTAGATAATCCTATCTTAAGACCACATGAAATTACAAAGTCAAAACATGAAGAAGCAAAGACCTCATCCATATTATTAATCTCATTAGCAATAACTATGGCAATTATCTTGTTGATGTACGCTGGCATGTGGTACTCTGAAAGCATAATGAAGCAATATTCTGCATGTAGAGATAAAATAATAGCCTTCGAACAACGTGAATTTTACGACAGTCCAGCGCAGTTTAGATTAGCCTTATCATTCTGCAATACAAAATAATGAGTTGAAATAAATGCGTAGAGGTATTCTACTCATTTCTATCCTTGTAGCAGGGATGATACTTATCCTTTCTACTGCAATGCTTAGTTACATTTTTAGACATTCTGATACGAAAGGGCTGAACGTAATTAATTCAGCAGGTGGGAGAGATAGACATCAACCCCCACCAAATACGCAAAAATCAGCAGCATTAGAAGAAAGCAAGAACATAGGAAGCATTGCTAATGTGTCGAATAAATGCTTAGGTTCAGCACTTTGTCAAGACTAGTTCATTGTTAGGGTTAATTTCAGACAATACCTTAATATTCTACTGAGCTCTTCTCTAAATAATAGTAACAATCGATCATGAAGATTCATTTTGTAAATAGAATTAATCCGTTCAATTCCGTACAATCTGTTACCTATCATCTTAACGTAAAATAAAATTAAGAAATTTAATGAAAAAGTTAGTACACCAGGCAAAAAGCCGTGGCGATTAGCGGCTGATTCTCACCCAGTTTTTCGCAGGGCTAGCTTGAAATCGTGAGTTATGATTAAAAATGGCTAGGCAATGTTATTGAAGTGTCATTAATGATGTTTGGTAAAACTATTTATCATATAATTGTACATAGACATGGTAGCAAAATAGAATGGAAAAAAGCCGTCCATCTGCCATTAGAATTATAACTATACTGGCTTTAGCTAACGGAATCATTCTTCTGGTTGGAGGTGTAATTACTATATATTTCGTTCCAACTATTATAACTTCACAACTAAGTAATTTTACTAACCAAACTGATGCAAATCAGCTAAATCCGCAGATTAGATCCGGAGTAACTAGTACGATAATAAGTGTGATCTACATTGTTGCATCAGTATCAGTCGTATTAGGAGCTGCGTGGTTTGGGTTGGCTTGGGGCTTATTTACTGCTAAATACTGGGCCTGGTTAATCACTGTGATACTTGCCATAATAACTATAATCTTCAGTATTTTATCAATAGGAGACATTGTAAATATTACTACATTAATTATTAGCGGAGCAATTCTTTACTACATGTATCGACCGTACGTAAAATCATACTTTGGTAGAGTTACAATACCGAAATAGATTCAATTTAGATTACCATTCATCACAATGTGCATAGATTCTACTATCTCCATTCTCAAGTGGTTTTAGTTTAAACGGTCGCCGTCAACAACTACAACTATAAATCTAAAGGAAAGCAACGTGTACGAACGTAGATGACACTAGTGACAATTACGAAGTAACTCTATAGAACTGTACGAAAAATCAAATATTTCTGTACTTGGCTATGCCAACTGTAGTGAATGAATAAAAAGCCTAGCAGAATAAAAGAGTAATAAAAAACACGTCTTAACAATTTTTCCGCTTATTTTTTATTAATATATTCAATACAGTAAATTTGTTTATTGACTTCTGAAAGTAATTGGTCAAGTTCTATTGGCTTTTTTAGAAAACTGTTTATTACCTCTTTTTTTGTATATTCTTGAATCAAATTATCATCAATATCATACGCTGTCATTAAAATCGTTCTTGCTAAAGGATTCAAATCCTTTACAGTTTTCAATAACTGTACTCCATTAATTACAGGCATTCTCAAATCAGAAATCATAACTGCATAATCTTTGTTATTAAGTTTGAGGTGTTGTAATGCCTTAACAGGGTCTGTAAATTCGAACACATTTATACCTTTAATTGTACATAAAGCACTGTGGAATAACTGAGCAGTTTTTAGTTCATCATCTACTATGCTAACAATTTTGTTGTCATTAGGCATTTTAATACTCTAAGCTCCTTAATTAGGACCAAATAACTAAGCCTCTAACTTTTTATAAACTTTAGTATGAACCTTCAAACATGAAAAATTTTAGTAAGCTCTCGTTTTGCCATTGAAAATTAAGTGTGTTCCTCATTATACTCCTTAAAATCAAATGAAAGTCGCCCTTTAAGTAGAATTTCTTAGATATTAATAAATTGTTAAACATAGGTAACTGTTAGAACAAGGAGTTAGGATAATTTAAAAATGCTAATATAGTTAGGTTGACGAAGGAGCAAATTCACATATTATAGATCTATCTTTTCTTTTTCTTATTTTTTCAAAGTTGGCTGTCATGTGACTTAAAAATTTTAATATTTGATCACTATCATTGACCCATTGGCAAGATACTGTTGACAACATCGCTATATTATATGTATACTCCCTGTTGCACGTATGGAATGGTTAAGTCAAATTTGTAATAATAATGAAGAACCATATCAACATGATTTTGAAGTAGGCCACGAACAACGACGAATTTACACGAGTCCCAAGGGCCTTATATTTGCGTTTTTATTTTGTGAATCAAAATAAGACTTGAAAGAAATGAGCAGAGTTGTTATTGTCATTTTTATTTCTATTCTAGTGGCGGTGTTGCTATCTATCCATTTTGATGCATGGCGTAGTCATATCAATGCACTGAATATGACGAACCAAAATACGACAAGGGTAAACATCAATAATGAGGCAAATGAAGGAAACGTAACGGTTAGAAATGCATCAACATTAAGCACACAGACAGTGTCAGCCTTATAAGGTGAGAATATGGAGAGCATTGCAATTGCACCGAATAAATGCTTAGGCTCAGCGCTCTGTCCAGATTAGTATCCTAGTTCGTGTGGGATTAATTAGAATTTCTAATAAAGATTGATGTGAATAACCAGCCTACTCCCTTCCTGCCCACAATATTGATTTTATAAGTGAACTGGATAATACGGAACTATGCCACTGCAAGAAATGATATAATGAAACATAAAAAAAATGAAAATATAAAGCCTTAATTATTCTTGCAGCCCGGCCAAATCAGTACACCAACCCAACAACGAATTCAAAGATAGACGGACATTTTTTCAATAAAATCTTATTTATCTCCTGTGGTAAAATATCTATTCTAGATTTACCTTTATTAAGCATTTATCGCAATATCTTTCTATCACTGAAATACCTTCCATTCGATATGTTGCTATCTTTGTAGGTGGTTCTTCACATATAGAACAGGTACCACCCATTATTTCTCTAATAAAATCTCTTTTAAGAAATTGGGAAACGTTTGGATCATCTAATTTTTTCTTTAGAAATTGTAATTTATCGTCTGGAATCACAACCGGTGTTATCGTCGGTTTTGGTTTTTCCATTTTAATTAAATCATTATCTGAACTTATTTGCGTTTGAGATTTTTTGAAGGCGATCGATTTGCTTTAACTTGGTACGCACAATGTCAGACTTCGATATTATAATGGAGAATGATGGAATTCTTTGGATCATAAAGTTATATCCTGAAGATATTAGATGTGAAAAGGCCTAAAAATTGATGCTTATCGTAAAGATCTGTTAAGCGTCTTGAAGGTACAGTCTTTGTTTGTAAACTCCCTACATTTGTCACTATGCCGCCATTGACCATTATTAAAATATTCCAAATGTCTAGTATTATCTCTATCCGTAGTAATGCGCTCATCACCATTCTTGGCATTTGTTGACTTTGCCATAACTTCCACTCCTCTTCTCATAATAAACAATTATTGTTAGAAGAACATTCCATAAAAACCTTATCAACAATAGTATCTTAATTTATCATTTGATAAAAAGTATTTAAGTTCCGGTCAAACGTTAAAATAGTAAAAATCCTGTAGAAACTGATTTTTATAAGAAGAAATATTACTAAATTAAGTATCAAATTTGTTATTAATTGAATTAATTTCAACATATTGGCTACTAAATCTTGATATTTTGCAATAGTCGTAGTCGATACCAATGATATATGATTATATCTATCTATATATCGCTATTGCATAAATGAAAAACTCGTGTTAAATAGATAATAAAAATGAAAAGAAGTATTTCAATTAATTCTTGGAGTATGTTATGAATGTTGGATGAATCAAACTGCTCCTAAAATTTCTTACTGAATATGTTGCCAAATAATAAATGAGAATAAAAATAAATTACGTATGATAAGAGCTTGCTTTGCTTGCGCTGAATGGTATTGAATGCAGAGACAAAAAAGCTGAATATGTGTAATTGCTCAGGCTATCAGGCAATTGACATAGCGTCTACGAAGAATAATAAGATATTTTGATAACTAACTTTTTACTTATGGGATCAGGATATAATAAAATAGAACGTTTATAAGGTCATTATTAATAATTTCGAATCTTTCTGTATTTTTATATTTTTATAAATATCTTTTTGATATTGAAAATGCGACAATTTGTATCTGATAATGAGTAACGATTATATAATTAATCATTTTTATATTAATGCACAATGAAAGAAGCAAGATTGTTAAAAATACTTGTCGAGGAAAAGGGTCTGGTGAGGTTGTTAAAGACACTTGGTACTGGAAGAGGATATGCAACTAGAGAATTGTTAACTAAATTGGGTGCATATGGATACGGACATAAACAGCTCCTTAAGGCGCAAAAACGTGGACTTGTAGCCCGAAAGAGCGTCAAAAATAAAGTATTTAATAATTTGACTGAAGATGGTAAAAAACTTGTGAAACTAGCAAGAGAGATAGGAGTATAAAGACCCCTCCCAAGTTTATTTCCTCTTCATATCCACTAAAATTATTAAAAATTGAATTAGGAGATGTAAATTCTTGATATCAAATTAAGTCTCGTGTATTCTGTTCTTGAAAAAATTGATATACCAGACTAGTTTATGTATTTTTCAAATAACTTATCCTTTAGCATAATATCATTCTATTTTGGATTCACATTGTAAACAAATTTAATTCCTTCTGCTCCATTCCAAAGTTGTCTCCCTTTAATAGACCCAGCTTATATATTGCCACTTTATAATGCAAACAAGTTTCCCTTAAGAGGAAATACTGAAGCAACTGTTTCTAGAGGCACAAACTATCAGGGCGCTATATTCAATACAAACTATGAATATTTTTCTTTACCATTTAAAAATTTGGTAGTAAAACAAACTATACGCAATTCCAACAATGACTAATGTAGCTATACCACCTATTATTAATAGTGATCCACTTCTCAATACCAGGTAAAATTAGAAGTGACTATATAAACTTTGTAAAGAGTTAACCCACTGTTATTCCGATTAAATTTAAAAGAACATCACTTATGATTGATTTCTTACTTTCGGATTTTTTGCGACAATATTCTAATGCAGTACCGTACCGGCCTGGAGTTATAACTTTTGACTCTATTCGATATTAGGTAGGATTCCTAGTGATATCATATACAACCCAACGAGTGCTTTTGAGTTACTTTATTGAATATGAATCACCTATTGTCAGCATAATTACAGTGATCCCTGCTCAATCGTGAGGGAATTGAGAAAGAAGATGAATTTTTACGTACGACTTAACACAATTAATTACATTTTTATACATTATTTTAGAAGATATCACTTATTCTATCAGGTAGAATCATCATAACCATAAAATAAAAATCCAATACCTCTCAATAGAAACCAATTGATATGCCTGCCAGGTGGTAAAACTTGTTAATTTAGATTAGATCCAACTTCCTCTTCTTTCACCGATCTATATATACCAAGTTCTCTCAAGATGGATATTACTACGGGAATCTCTAAATCTACTTGCATCGCAATGAATTCCTCGCCAATTCCCGATAAATACAGGTTCGTTACGGCATCCTTCTTTTGTTCTGAAATCATTTTTATTAAGTTGTTATCCATAGTAAACCCTATTATTTAATGTATTAAATTTGACTTAACATAGTTCTGTCTAGATGGAGCAAAACTGAAAATTATTGATTACTAATTTCAGTAGTTCATGCGTCTCTATTTCTTCCATCATTGATGTCAAAAGGGCATTCGGACTTGGCGATTTCAAGGGAACAGTAACTGAAGATTAGACTAGTGGAACCAACGACGAGGATGATATTATCTATGGTTTGCAATGAAATGACGAAATCCGATGTCGATAGGGAATGATATTAAATGGATCCACCGCTCATCACAAACTCACGACTACTTTTATTGACATAGTATTATCAACATCAGGTAGTATCTTGCTTTTTATTCTCGATTCATTTCCTCCTTCCACGCAACATAGTCAAGCCAAACTCGAGCAATCATTGAAAATATGCTAAATAAAAATCGAAATTTCATAGAGTATAATCATACTAGTTCAAACTCCTAGATTAGGACCAAAATGTAGTTCCGGACTAATCCTTTCCTGTCTACCATATTCTGGGGAGGAACTTTTGTAGATTGCAACACGATCCATATCCTGGGGGAATATCCTTCATACTGAGTGGATACTCACGTCAAAATTAACACGCCAAAATAACAAAAAAGAACGATTCTTATGTAAGAATCTTACTAAATATTGGAACCCCTATGTTTCCACTCTAGCAGCTCCGATTTGATTATTGTAGAAGTACTGTAATTTTTTACCAGATTTATACTATAAGAAATGAAGGATTAATAATGAGTTACCAAATGTGCCAAGAGAATTAAATTTTGACATAAATCATGAAATAAATAGCACAAATATGTAATTAATTTTCTTCCACATTTACTAAAAGTGACACTACAGTTGTCTTGAGGTTATTTGAGGTAGTGCAAGCATCTTGCATCATGCCTTTCGCTTTTGAGATAGCATTCGCAATTTTTACTATTTGAGGTAGGAATGTTTTTAAAAAGCTCACGCTCATGATTGAAAATACGTGTTGAAGCTACCGATCGACTGGTGTCATAGGTTGAAGATTCCACTCCCCAAGGTCAAAAAGGCTGGATTCTCAACGAATAAATTTAGTTACTAATTTCAATTTCAATAGGTCTTAATCAATTTATTTTGACATAATTGGTAACATTTCATGTATCGTCTGTACTTTCCAAAAGTAATTATCAAATTTAAACGGGGAGGAAATAGGACAAATTATACATGTAGAGTTTGGCTTAAATAACCTAGTATCTAAAATATGGCTAATGAGAAGGGTTCTATCGATAACTACGATCTTTGCGCTCATAATAATAACAATTATCTGCTTGGACACGGTCTTAGTTTATGCAGATGATACCTCAGAGCTTCGGTATTGTGCAAAGGGTGAAGCTGAAGATGGAATTAGCATTAAAATTTGTAGTGTGGATAAGGAAAAATGCGATAAGAATGCAAAGGAAAACGAAATCTCAGCTTCGTGTAACAAGATCAGTTAGTTCCTTCAACTTCTACAATAGCCTTGTTTGGAATTGAGTAATTCATTAAGTCTATTATGTAAAATTTAATTTACTTTATCAGTTCATATTAGAACTGGCATGTCTACATTGCAATCATCATTAATACATGTTCTTTGACTATGATAGGCTTCGTACCCTGATTCGACTTTAAAGTCGCCATTGATACATATCTGCGTCGGCGAGGTTGCATAGCTAATGGGTTGATTGATAGAAATTGGTAATGCTAGGGTAACTACTAAAGTAAAGACCAAACCATCAACAAGGTTGGAAAATCTCACACTCTCTTAACGAGTTTTAGATATATAAGAATCGATAAAATTAATAGTGAGAATTGGAATGAAATATTTTTTATACAATTCTTTAATTAGAAGATAGTTTAATCAATACGGAACAACGAACTTGTAGAGAGGGTAAACAGTTTTGGTAAAACGAAAACAGATACTTGGAATTTTGGGTGCATGCTTTGCTATAGGAGGTGGCATAACTTGGCTTTTTCATCATTATCTCAGCTCTGCATTCCTATGGGCGATAGCAGGTATAATAATATTAAAACTAAATAAAACTAGAACTAGATCCAAAAAATAATGACATTATTTGATACCCGGAAATTTGCATGCAATCTTCTATGGTCAATCTCATGGCCTACCAACGAGTGATAGAACTATTTGAAACTTATTATGTTATGCATCCTGAAAATTTACTATTTCATTATATAAAATATTAGATAGTTTTTTTCAAGAAATTTTTACTAATATTTTTTCTAAATGATATCTTCTAATTTCTTAAAAGAAATCATTCTATCATATTAGATTAATTAATGCAGATAGAAATAGACGAATGCGTTTATTGGATACTACATACTGTTGTATCAAGTGATTTACTAAAATATAATCACGTTACGGTAAGGGAAGAAGATCTAGAATTTATTGTTATTGAAGCAAAGGATTATTGTATTGACTTGACTGGATTAACAAAAATAGAAAAAATTACAGGAATGAAGCTGTTACAGATGAAGTCCTTCAAGGGAATCTCCCATCTTTGGTTTGGAAGGAGAATGAAGCTAGCTCCTCAGTCACATATTAGTAGTTAGTCTGAATAATATTCTGGAAGCTAGGGCCAAGGCATAATCTATTGAAATAGTTAAGTGTATTAAAAGTACATAATTATGTCCGATTTGTCGTAACTATCATTTGAATATTGTTACTTTTGAAGTTTGAAATAACATGAATAGCATTGTGTTTTTGCATATATAACTCCCATGTTACCGCAGGTGTCACATTTTTTATCATAATCAATTGTTGAGTCAGAAGATTTTATTTTTTGCATACAATTACCACATACAGGAGCCTCAAGTGCGAAGCTGGATAGAAAGCCTTTTCCACATTGATTACATCTAAGGCTGTACATTTTTCCTTTTGGTCTCCATTTTCTAAATATGTCCGTAAATCCCATATTGATTAATTGCATTGAAAGACCTTATTAACCTACATAATTAATTATTGAATTCTGGAAAATGAACATGGCTATATTTGTACTAATTCCAAAATCAGAACAGTGATTTAATCAAATAATCTATAGATAAATATCGATTTTTTCGATTCATGCGACCATCATATAAATAAAGTGGATATTAAGTGTGATTTTTATTTAAAGTAAATATACTGAATTAACAAGATATTAAATAGGTAATAAGGCATTGAAAGATGAAAATAATGCATTGAGCAATACCACTAAATATGATCTTTTTGAAAATTGGAAAAATTTACAAAATTTTCCCACATTAGGGATCTTTAATGCCCTAACTAAGGATTACAATGAATACCTGGAGGATCTACTATCGTTGAATAGAATCCTAGTGGATCTGCAGAAGAATCTGTCAACATACTGGTTGCAAATGTCAAAAGCCAATTTCAGGGCCGTAGGAAACGTTATTCTGAAATCTAAGTCCGATCCCGACTTGAAGGACGTCAATTCTGAAAAATTTAGACTTCTTGTAATTGATGCCTTTGAAGAAGCTTATAGTTCTCTTTTTTCCTCCAAAGAATTTGCTATAGCGTACAATGAGGTATACTCAAAGCAACTTGATATTGTAAACCATATTAATAGGATAGTTGAAAAAAATCTCAAATTATTAAATGTACCAACTAGGTCAGAATTAGATGAGGTTCTGAAGGATCTACAAGAGATCAAAAAGACTTTGAGAATTATGAAAAGCCGATATGAAAAACTCGATAGAAAATAAATTATTGGTATGGTATAAAAATGGCAATACAAGATAAGAATACTCAAAATCGTAATCCAGTTGATTTCTCAAAGGTAGCCAGGACTATCGAGCTACTTTCTAAAGGTAATCATATTTCTGTTGGTGATACTCCAAATGATATTGTATGTGAAACAAGATTATATCGACTCTTACATTATCACAGCCTAGTAAATAGGGTTTCTCATACGCCGATATTAGTGGTATATGCATTAGTAAATAGATCATATGTACTTGATTTGCAATCAAATAAAAGTTGGATCCGCCATCTCTTGACACAAGGTTTTGATGTCTACTTACTTGATTGGAAATCTCCAACTAGAATGGACAAGTATGTATCATTTGACGACTATGTTAATTCCTATATTGATGATTGTGTCGAAATAGTTCAAAATAATAATTCTGCAGACAAAATTACTCTTCATGGGTATTGTATGGGATCGTCTATGTCGGCAATGTATACCGCATTACATCAAGAAAAAATTAAGAATTTAGTTACAATTGCGCCTGTAATTGATACAAGTAAAGATACAACTGTTATAGCAAACATTTCGCGTCAGATGGATATTGATAAATTAATATCCTCAATTGGTTACCTACCACCCGAAAAACTGTATGAAGTTTACTCCATATTAAAACCTTTTAAGCAGGGGGTTAACAAATATTTCAATCTAATTGAAAATATTGATAATGAATCATTTGTACAGAACTTCTTGCGTATTGAAAAATGGTTGTATGATACTCCTCCAATAGCAGGTGAGACGATAAAGCAGTGGATAAATGATATCTACAAAAAAAATCTCTTATTTAAGAACCAGTTAAAATTAGGGAAGGCTAAAGTAGATCTTAAGGAAATTAGTGTTCCACTTCTAAACATCGTTGCGGAGGAGGATCATCTTGTTTCCCCAGAGTGTAGCGTTCCCCTGAATGAAGTAGTATCTAGTGAAGACAGACGACTAATACGATTCCATACCGGACATGTAGGATTGATCGCAAGTAGTTATTCACAAAATAATGTCTTACCAAAAGTAGGACAGTGGCTTAAAACACGTTCAAATTAACTTGCAATTAATTTAACTTAAACATTAATGGCTTGTGATTCAAAAGATTACAAGATCGAGTCATTTGTTAGTGCTATTCTTGTGTTTTCTCTCAATCGGAATTACTATTACTTGAACAAGGTCTCCATCATCAATTTTCAACGCTTGTCTTTCAGCCTCTGGAATTGATATTCTACCACCACTTTGAATCGTTGTCTTGAACATGGCATGATAAAAAGTAAGACCTTGCAACAGTGAAAAGAAATTTTGCATTGCGTCCATTTGAAGATTAGAAAATTTTTTGAAAAAATCTTGCTGTGCCTGACTAGTGCTATCTATTGCCTTCTTATATGATTCCATATCTTCATTAAGTTCTGGCTTATCGCCCATACATTCATTTTGAAAATACGTTTATTTAATACTATTGATTCCTTTCAAGAAATCAATTGCTATTTTAGAGAATACCTGTGGTTTTTCAGTAAATGGTGTATGACCACATTTTGGGATAACTCGCAAATTAGAATTAGGTATATTCCTATAATCTTCTGCATATTTCACGGGAATCATTTCGTCTTGTTCACCCCAAACAATTATTGTCGGTGATAATATTTTGTCCAATCGTGAAGCCAAATTTGTAGTATTTCTTATTGCAAGCATGGTAGACATGAACGCATACTTTGCATTCGGAAGTTTCATTCTATCGATAAACCCTTCTATTGTTTGTTCTGAAACAGTACGGGGATCAAACGCCATGTTAATGAAGGCTCTCCAGACATTTTCATGTGTTGGATACAACGACGCCAAGATATATTCTTCTAGCGTCTTTGTAGAAATCTTCATGGTCCCAGCAGGAGAAACTAAAATTAATTTGTTTACCATATTATTATCTTTAATTGCAAATTCCGCTGCAAGCAATCCCCCTAATGAAGATCCTACTATGCTTGTTTTTTTCACTCCTAAACTATTTAGGAAATCTTTCAAGAATTTTACAAAGAATGGCATATTATACTCCACCGTGGGTTTATCACTATAACCAAATCCAATTATGTCTGGGACAATCATCCTAAAATGTTCGTAAAAAAATGGGATCACTTTAGACCACCTTTCTGCAGAAGCACCTATTCCATGTAGTAAAACTATCGTCTCTTTTTTCTTACTAAAATTATTATAATCAAGATAACGAATCTTGTTTCCATCAACACGAATGTTTTTCACTGGAATTTGAAGGGCCAATGATCTGGAGTCAGATAGATATTTCTAGGTCCACTTTATTACTTTTATGATAAATTGGGGCTTTTGTAATACCATGGCCTGTTCGTATTTATTATTATTTCCTCATTTAGGTCTAAACTGAGTTAAGCCTATCTCAACTTTTCTTTGGTTTGGAAACTAATATCTCAAGTCATATTTGTTGAATACGTAACTTGATAAAAATCAAACATTAATTTAGCTGCAATACCAACAAAAGTAATACCAAGAATTAATCTTAATTTTTGTTCACTCAACTTGGATGTTAATCTTGATCCTATCTGAGCACCTGTAAACGCACCTATTGACAGTAATACCGCAGGGAGATATTGAGGATTTCCTAATATTATATGTGTTGATAATCCGATTAAAGATGTAATCATTAAAACGAATTGCGATGTGGGCGCAGCCAAATGCATCGATAATCCGATAATCATTATCATAAGAGGAACAAATATGACTCCTCCTCCTACTCCGAATAAACTTGAGATAATCCCAGCAACAAAAGTACTGGAATAAAAAAGAATTTTTACCCATGTTGAATTAAATGACAAGGAATTTCCATTTGTTATTGCTTTTTTATAGATCAGATAAATTCCTGTTCCAGCTAGTATTATTGCAAGAATTAGCTTGAAATAACCTGGGTTGATTTCAGTTGAAAAATACGAACCTATTATCGCACCAGGAATTGATAATAGCGCCATTTTAATCCCCAGCATGTATTGGATCTTTTTTGATTTAGCATATGCTATAGTTGAAGAGATGCTAGTAGAAGAAACTGCAAAGAGACTTGTACCTGCTACCTGTGGTGGTGGCAGACCAAGGAATGTCAGAACAGGAGAGATTATAATTCCTCCCCCTATCCCTATCATGGACCCCAAAATACCCGCAATCAAACCGATTAATGCAAAAAAAGGAAAAAGGAAAAACTCTTCCAAGTCTAATACCTATCTGTTCTTATACGATTGTAGTAACTTAATAAATTGTTTGTAGGATTCAGTTTGCAATATTTTGGTTAAATTTTTACAATACCATTAATATCATGAATTAAATTTGGCTCATAGTGACTGAGTCATAGTTGGAAGAATTTTACTGCAATATATGTCAGAGGTCAATAGAAGCATTATCATTAGAAAACCACATCAAGGAATCTGATCATACTGCAAGGAAAAAAAAGTTGGAAAAGCAACTAAAAATTAATGATGATGAAATGCCAAAATCAAAAAGATCTGTTGTAGACCAATGGAAAAAAGATTGACACTAGTAACGATTTACGCTATTTTATTATATATATTGATTTAATGTGATATTTTATCTTCTCAATCAAAATCGTGTAATTCCCATTGATACTATTTATAGTTCAACACCGATGAGTTAATTTAAATATGTAAATTATTGTACTTATTGGTCTGGAAAAACAAAAACAAAAAGGTATTCACGCCGATATATTTCACCCATTCCCGCTGATTTTAGTCCACACTCCTTATGGTCTAAAATTCTTTGATTACGTAGCAAAGACCAGAATTGCAAAAGCATACGCTAGAGCTAATACTTACATAATGCCTGCCATAACGGCTATTGCGATATTATTAATAATTAGTGGAATAACAAATATTGTTTCAAATGTTTCTGTGAGAGAGAATGCCAAAGATATAGGACTTAGAGGCAACCTTCTTATCCCTATAATAAATCCAATTCTACCGCTCACTTACACTTTGATGGCTCTCATAATAAGTGTCTTCATACATGAGGCGGGGCATGGTATCGTTGCTAGGGTTTATGGAATAAAGGTGGAATCAACCGGTATTGCTTTTGTACTCTTTATTCCTGTTGGAGCTTTTGTTAACCTTGATAAAGATGGATTATCCAAAGCAACACTAAAGGAGAAAAGTGCAGTTCTTACGGCTGGTCCGCTAAACAATATGATTCTTGCAACAATCTCGCTGGTCTTGCTATTTGTGTTATTATCCACTTTGACGCCAGTCCCTACTGCAGTCCCGAAGAGTGGGCTTGAAATAGTCAGCGTCACAGAGGGATCTCTAGCAGAAAAAATTGGTCTCACACAAGGGTCGAGCATCCTGTCAATTGGGCAAACTGAAATACGTAGTCAAGAAGACTTATTGCAAACTCTAAGATCAAATATTGGTAAACAACTTTCAATTGTATGGCAGGACAGAGAAGGTAATAAAAAAACAAGTGATTTGTCAATTCCAGCCGATACTGACCCTACCAAACCCATTCTTGGTGTTAGAACGGCGATGGTATCTTTAGATCCCAAGTTGGCTCTTGAATTATACAAGAAATATTTCACGTTTGATATAAATCATCTAGTACCTATACTTCCGCCGCCGACATTAGCCGAACAACTTGTACCTTTTTCAGATTTTATGGCACCAAAATATGAATCAAATATTTTCGGTTCATCATTTCCAATAGTTGCAAATACACTCTTCTGGCTATGGTTTATCAATTTTAATCTCGGAATATTTAATGCTCTTCCTATTGCCTTTTTGGACGGAGGTCAATTGTACGGATCGCTAATAGAGAGCAGATCCAAAATTGATAAGAATCGTCTTAAGAATATCTCATCAGCAGTATCTACAATGACAATAATAATTGTGGCCTTAGCGATATTTCTACCGTATCTGCCTTTCTGAAATAAAGAGTGGTAAAAAGCAAGTAATTTCCAAAATATATATTAATAGAGATGTTCATTTTCATTGTGGATACAAGCCGGAAAGGAGCTTAATGACCTTGCTATCGCGTTGTGATAGTAATTGATTATCACTCTTGGAAGTAAGGATTGTAAAAAATCAGACCGAGTATCTAGAAGAATGTTAAAGTGAGTAATGAAAATCTAAGTAATAATTCTGTAGATGAGAGTATTTCTGCACTAGGGAACAGTGAGAAAGTTAAACAACATACTGATTCTTTATCTGCTAATCAAATTCAACATACGAAGAAAATAGACGAAGACTTCAAAGATATAGTACTGAAATCAATTCCAAAAGAGTCACAGATTACAAACATAAGATTTGAAGGTCCATATGTTGCTCTTTATACTTTAAATCCAAAATTTTCGTTAACTGAATTGACTTATTATCTTTCGTCTCTTTCAAAAAATGTTAAAAAAAGGTTTGTCGTAAGAACTGATCCCTCAATTAGATTATCTGAAGAGGAAACAAGATCAACAGTAATAAAGATGTTACCAAATGAGGTTACAATATCTGCTGTATTTTGTGATGATGCCACAGGCGAAGTAGTTCTTGAGGTAAATCGTCCTGAATCAATAGACGCCGATATGGTAATCGATATTGCCCAGGCAACTGGTTGGATAGCTCATACATTACGTTCTCCGCATATTCAGTCGAGTAGTATGAACATGATTCACTCTACACAGAAGGGTTCTGCAAAGGAGAGAAGTTTTTTTTTACAATCCTTAGGCAAGAGAGTTTTTAGACCGCCACTTGTTTTGGAAGGCAACGATTTGAATTTAAATCTCATCAATCAATCAAGTGAAAAAAATTCAGAAATTACTGAGCTTAAGTCTAAGATTAGAAATAAGGAGGAAATAGTTATTTTCTGTCTGGGCGGGGTTAAACAAGTTGGGAGATCATGTTTCATTGTCGTAACTTCAGAAAGCAAAATAATGCTAGATTGCGGCATCAATCCTGGTGAGCCATTAGGAATTTCAGCATATCCACGACTAGACTGGTTTAACTTTGATCTGGGTGAAATAGATGCCGTCGTCATAAGTCATGCACATATAGATCATCAAGGATTTTTACCAACACTATTCAAATATGGTTATAAGGGTCCAGTTTATTGCACAGAACCTACTCTTCCTTTAATGACACTGCTTCAATACGATTCCGTAAAGATTTCTAAAAGTAATGGAACGTTTTTACCATACGAAACAAGAGACGTCAACGAAGTTATTAAACATTGTATAACGTTACCTTATGGGAAACCTACAGATATTTCCCCAGATATTACTATAACATTCAACAATGCTGGACATATAATGGGAAGTGCTACTGTACACATTAATGTATTTGGGACTCATAATATTCTTTATTCCGGTGATTATAAATATGCCAGAACCCAGTTGTTGGATAGTGCTGTTTCTGTTTATCCTAGAGTAGAGACATTGATAACTGAAAGTACATATGGCAATACAACCGACATAATGCCAGATCAATCTGTAGTATACAAAACTTTTACGGATGCTATCAATAGGACTTTGTCTGTTGGGGGAAAAGTCTTGATTCCTGTTCCTGCTGTTGGAAGGGCCCAAGAAATAATGTTGGTTCTTGATAAAGAAATGAGAGGAGGACGTCTAATGGAAGCTCCGGTATTTATTGAAGGGATGATATCAGAGGCAAGTGCAATACACATGTCCTATGCACACTACCTTGGATTTGATGTCAGAAAATCGGTGTCCAATGGAGTAAATCCGTTTCAATCAGAATATTTTACCGTTGTTAATGGGTATGAAAGAAGAGAAGAGGTATTCAATGACGAGAACCCATGTGTAATAATGGCCACCTCTGGAATGTTGGAGGGAGGACCATCCGTCGAATACTTTAAGAAAATTGCACCAGATAAGAAAAACAGTATAATATTTGTTTCCTACCAAATTAATGGAACCTTGGGAAGGCGGGTTATAGACGGAGGCTTGATGGAGATTAGCATGCTTGACGAAAAAGGTAAAGTTAAAGTCATTCCAATTAAATGCACAAGTCAAAAAATTGATGGATTTAGCGGCCATAGTGATTTTAACCAAATAATGAATTTTACAGCAAGAATAAAGCCAAAAAAAGTATTGGTTAATCATGGGGAAAGATCTAAATCAGAAAACGTAGCAAGTACCATTTTCTCCAGATTCAAGATAAGATCTATTGTTCCAGATAATCGCGAAATTATTAAATTGAGATAGACATAGTTGAGACGTGAAATATTGGATGGAAATAGATTGTCAATAATTACTAGTAAATAAATTGACCTTGGTGGTCTTAGGAAAAAGACTAGTAAAGTTTACACACGAATACTTGATTCAGATTTGACTCTACGTACGATATTCGGAGAAATAGCATTGGATATTATAATAATATAACATGATTAATGTACATTGGCATTTAAATGATGTAACCATAGGGAATAAATTCTCCGAGTTAATAGCGATGATGAGAAGGACAGGCCAGAACGAGCCAAAATGCTTGATTTGTTCAGTATCTTTTTAGATATGTGGGTATAATTATAACTGTAATTGGCTATAAGATACAAATGTATTAATTGTAATATTGTACTCAGCGGGGAGGGCGCATCTAGACATTATCTCGCTAATCCTACGCATAAACTTGAGAAACTGCCCCCTCAATTAAAGCAAGCCAAGAATATTGACTCTTCTTGATTTCTGTGACGAGATTCCTATTCCTATTCTCTTATACTTTCAAGTGTTGAAACTACCTGCCACAGTAGCGTTCGTATGTGAGATTGCATCTGTGGATTCTGAGTCACATTGTCTAGCATACTTATAGTATTTGCTGCCCTGACAGAAATAGATCCATTTTTTTCATCTTTTATTCCAGTCAAGATCTCTCTTACAATATTTCGAATGTTTTTTTGAATATTATTATTTCTAGCTATGCTGTCCAAAGTGCTAATCGCATTTGCAAGCCGCTCTTGATTCTCTTTGTTCCTTATCTCTTTCTTCGAAGCCATTGACATAACACTCTCCACTTTTTTACCTTACAAAACAGTGACTTTTGAATGTTTTTACATTCTTACTGATATAATTTTATAGTAAATCTAAATTTTATTAGACAATACAAATTAATATTATCAAAATTCAATTCTAATCATACATGTCGGAAGCGGACATAACAACAAAGAAAAGTATTTCACAACCACCGCTTGATTTACTTTTTAATCCTTCAGTATTGTCAAAGAAAGATGTTTGGGAAATAGATATTTCATTACTATTAGAAATGTTGTTAAAATTAATCAATAATAGCGGAAAAAAAGACCTTCGAATGTGTGGGATAGCTGCATTATCTTCTTCGCTAATCTATCGCTTAAAGGTAGAGAGCATCTTACAACTCGAAAAAATCTCCAAAACCAAAAAGGGGATCGAGGTTGTTGATATCAAACCTATTCCAAATTTAAAACCAATAGAAATTCCTTTTAGAATAGAACCTACTTATCCGGTGACTTTAGAAGAATTATTGCACGTACTTGAAAACATGATCAATGCCTTGGCAAATCCAAGACCTAGAAGAAATCAACTCAATCTAGAATCTGTAGAGACATTCAACTTTGATGAGTATTTAATGAAGTTTGAGAAGATTTTACAATCTTATGAGGATATGATTTTTGATATAGTAACTGCAGACAGATCCGTTGAATTTAAGAATCTTACGTTAAAAATGAACCAAGTAGAAATAGTGAGGTGCTTTATTGCTCTTCTATATCTTGCCATGAAGAGGAAAATATTTCTTGAGCAAAAAGATGAAGAAATATTGATTTCATTAAACGAAAACATTGATTAACAAAGCTTAATTAATTAGACACAGGTGCCTCAGTCACTTCCTGACGGTGAAATCAGCGCTAGAATTGAAGCAGCTCTGTATGCTGCTGGTAGGCCTTTATCCATTAATGACTTAATGAGGGCAGCGGGAATAAATTCAAAGGAAAAAGTAGTCAAATTATTAAATGAATTAGTTAAGAGAATGCAAAAAGTTTTGACTGCTCTGGAAATAGCACAACTTGATGACGAGAAATTTGTATTTCAAGTCAAACCTGCATACATGCCCCTTATTCGACGATTTGCTCAACAGCCCCTGATCCCGGTGGGCGCCCTGAAAACTTTATCATTTATTGCTTATGAGCAACCAATTACGTCAAAAAGGTTGGTTCAGATTCGTGGAAGCCAGGTCTATACGCATCTCAAGGAGCTAAGAGCTCATTCATTTATTGAATCAGAACGTTTAGGACGAATGAAAATATATAGAACAAGCAGAAAATTCCAAGAATATTTTGGAATAAATGATCTCAACGTACTCAAAAGCAAAATGATTGTAAAGTGATGATTATTTTAACTGGATAGAAAACCTCTTAATATGGATCAATTTCATCTATGCAAAGATGAAAAAATCCATAGAAAATCTATGCGGGCGGAAGTACACTGGCGGTAGAAAAATTGCCATGCGCAGTAGACGCAAATTTGAGATAGATAGATATCCGAATGAAGCCGTAATTGGAGGTAATCTAAAAGTGACAAGAAGAGTGCGTGGAAATAACAACAAAACGGCTCTAAAGACTGTTGAATTTGCAAACATTTCAAATCCTGAGGAAAACAAAACTACAAAGTCAAAAATATTGAGAGTTATCAAAAATGCAGCTAACAAAGACTACGAAAGAAGAGGAGTAATTACTAAAGGTACCGTTATAGAAACTGAATTAGGGCTGGCCAAAGTAATATCAAGACCAGGTCAAGTAGCTCTAATCAATGCAATCCAGTTAAAAAAATAAAAATGACTTAAAAGAGGGGCTTTGTTATCTTGAATCCAGTCATTACAAACTAGTATTTTCAAAGTACGAATGAACTATCATAATCATTACTAAAGTCCTAAAGCAAGGCAGCCATCTCCTCAGCCCAATATGATATTATAAAATCTGCCCCTGATCTTATCATAGAAGCAAAATATCCAATAATCCATTCGTTTTCATCGATTAGTCTATTGCGCGAAGCAGCTTTTACCATTGCATATTCACCGGAAACTTGTTGAACGGCTATTTTACAATTGGCCATCTCAAAGATTCTACTTATCAAATCGATATTACCAAAAGAAGGTTTTATTGTTATTATATCCGCTCCGTCATGTAAATCCATTTCTATTTTTCTCATAATCTCCCTCGAATTAGAGTAGCCAACTTGATAAGTGGACTTGTCCATTTTTGAAAATTTTTTAAATGTGGTGAGGCGGAACGGTGAGTAAAGACCAGAAAACTGTTTTGAAAATGACATTATTTTAGTATCTCTAAATCCATAATCGTTAAGTTTGTTCCTAATAGACATTACCAATCCATCCATCATAGAAGAAGGTGCAACCATGTCAGCCCCAGATTCAGCGTAACTCAGGGAAATCTTAGACATGAGTTTCAAAGTCTTATCATTGTCTACATAGTTATTTTGATTTACTACGCCACAGTGTCCTGATAGATTATACTGACAAACACAGACATCTGCAATAATCTGGATCTTGTTACCAAAGCTTTCTTTTATAAGTCTCAGTGTATTTTGAACAATTCCTTTATTATTCCAGGCTTGTGATCCAGATGAATTATGCAATTCAGGCACCCCAAAAATAATTATTTTGTCCAAATGTAAAGCTAGAATATTTTCAAGTTTATCTAATAGGTTCCTATCAGATATAACATGAAGTCCACTACTATTAGAAGCTGACTTTTTTCCTATAATAATAGGAGTAATCAGATTACTTGTTTTCAATAAAGGTGTACGACAGTTACTTTGAAAGGTCAATTCTAAACTATACATTTTTTGTAAATATATTCATATTTGATTAATTCAAAAATATAGATATTCTAATAAATTATTCATCAAAGTATCTGAAGAGTAAAATATGTAACTTTGTAAATTAGAGGAGTTTGACCACGGTCTCTATTGGAATTCCATCTTACAATGAAGAATCAAACATAAAGACGATATTAGAGACTGTACTTCATTCAAAATTACATTCAATTAATCTTTCTGAAATTATCATCTCAGATGATTCAACCGACAATACCCCAAATATTGTAAACCAATTTATGAAAAATCATTCCAAAAAAATAATTTTCCTTCATAATGACAAAAGGAGAGGAGCAGGGAGTGCTTGGAATGACATAATACGAAATGCAACGGGTGAAATAATTGTGCTATATGATGCTGATGTGAAGCCAAATCCGGATTGCACATTGGAATTAATTAACAAAATCAACAATAATGTAGGTATATGTGCATCTAATCCAAGAGCAATTCCAAGTAAAGGAATTCCCGCACAAGGTACAATTTTTGTTGGTGATTGGTTAGAATCAGTAAGGAAAAGACAGCTTACTAAGTACACTGTAATGGGAAGGGGATTATCAATTAGATCGGATATAGCTAAAAAAATAACTATCCCTGAAACTCTGATATCTATAGACCTATACCTGCAAGGGAAAGTAATGGAAATGGGTTACGATGTTGTCTTTAACCCCAAGGCTATTGTCCAGTTCCAACCAGCAAAGTCTTTTGTAGATTTTTGTTCACAGGTAATTCGGGCAACAAAAGGTCACAGTCAGTTGAAAAAGCTTGGTTACGGGATTAAGAACCAACTTACTCTGAAAACGGCTATGGTAGAATTTATCCGTGTAGCAATGAGAAACCCCAATGGGGCAATTTCTACCTGCTTATGCTATATCATGATCCCGTTCTATATGGTGACAGTTAAAAACTTAGACAGTGCATTATGGCATACTGCTCGAAGTACAAAATAATTCCTTGTCGTGTAATTAGAATTTCTAAAAATTTGATTTCAAAAGATTAATCTAAATGACAAAATAAAAAATGATAAATATTCCCTTCCGATTAGGATTCTAGAATTGAGTGATAATTTAAATGCTCCTTGTGGATATGTATGCTATCCAAGGGACAACAATGCTCAAAACTTAATTGAGTATTGGAAGAACTCTGATGTTGTTAAAGATTTGTATTTCGCTACGGCTACATTTGCTTTTGAAAGTATGCCGTATTTCCCAAATAATTCAAATCATTATATTCTTATCAAATATGTTGGCCTGCGTAAAATAGTTGAAGGGATTTCAAAATATCAGAGTCCTAACGGTTCGCTGTTTCTCTTTAATAATGAAGCCGAATTATTCGAAAAATATCACGAAAAAGTAAGTTATGTTTCTATTTATTATACAACATATGCGCACGATAATCATGAATTAAGAGACATAGCCGGAATTCTCTCAAGAAGAGATATGGTTGTTAGTGCTAATTTGGGAAATTTAAAATTTATCAACAATAAGAAATTACCTTTTATTTTTCCACACGCCGACAATATCATAATTTTGGAAGTCGAAGGTAAAAAGAGTCATCAAACTGATCAGAACTATTGTGAAAAAACAAGAAGGGATGTTGCAAGGAAAGGGATAGCTCTAATTAATCTTGTGAGCTTTTCTATTTTAGAAAAACTAAGATAATCTGGTCCTGATCAGAACCGTTAAATATGAAACAATTTTCTATTTTTTCGACCAATATTGAGCAAACCAATGGATTTGGGGAGTCTAAAGGTAGGCTCCTATATTATTATAGACAACGAACCTTGCAGAATAGTATCATATGATCACAGTAAGCCTGGAAAACATGGTTCAGCAAAAGCGAGAGTCTCTGCAATCTCTGTTTTCAATGGGTCGAAACATAGCTTGGTCTCTCCTGTTTCTGCCAGTGTAGATGTTCCCCTTATCGATAAGAGAAACGGTCAAATCATTTCCATTTCTGGAGAAACTTTTCAGGTAATGGATCTTGAAACATTTGAAATGTTTGAAACCTCATCAGTGCTAGAAGAAATAAGGGATAAAATTGTTCAAGGAGCAGAAGTTGAATATTGGAAAGTTCTTGAAAGGGTAAAAATAATTAGAATAAAAAGCTAGATCTAACTACGGGGACATTTATGAAATCATTACCACCATGCTTATCATAAAATGATTTTTTACAATCTGACAAATTGGTAGGATTTATTAGAAGTATTGAATATTATGACTGATGGCTCTGTCTCAATCATTCCATCTATATTTGGAAAGTTCTTGTGTGCGCAACCAGGGTTTAATACCAAAGTATTGCCTATTTTATCATGGCGCTTGTGATGAGTATGTCCACAAATGACCAAATCGTATATTCGACTTGCAATAATAGCGTCAGTCAATTTATTATTTGTTCCATGATAAATAGCAATTCTGAGACCATCTAATTCGAGGTCCCCAAATTCTCCGTGCAGCTCTCCACCAATTTCTTGAAAATTTTTTAGCAAGCCAAATTTTTCACCATCATTGTTTCCAAGTACTCCTACCAGTTTGCCGTTAAAGTTTTTAAATTCCTTTACTACGCCAGGGAAAACATAGTCTCCTGCATGTATTACATAACTCACTTTTCTTTCATTAAATTTCCTAACCGCGTTTTTTAAATTAGACAAGTCATCATGGGTATCAGAAATTATCCCTATATTCATTAATTATACGGCTATTGTTAATTACTCAAATGCCAATAAATTAATCTATCGAAAATGTATCGAAACGGTTCTTGACTCATTGTATTTCTCATTAATCATCATATGAAACTTCGCTTTTTTGATTCGTTTTATTTCGTCTTCGCATTTTGGCAACAAACCAAATTACAAATACGGCTATTACGCAAGCTGATACTATGTCGAGATATATTGCATATTTGTCGATATTATTCCAGTTATTTCCTAATAAGATACCTACGTAAGTCAACATTGAATTCCAAACAAGGGATCCTAAAAATGTATAAATTGTAAACTTGATAAAGTTGGCTTTTCCCACCCCACATGGAAGAGAGATGTAAGTTCGTATTGCGGGTAACAATCTACAAAAGAATGAAATTTTATCACCATATTTTTGAAACAACTCTTCAGTAAGTTCAAGATGGCTTTTTTTAAATAATATGTATTTTCCATATTTTAATATGAATGCTCTTCCTGCTTTTAATCCAAGGTAATATGTTAAGATTGAACCAACAAGATTGCCAAAGGTACCAGCAAGTACCACACCTATTGGCTCAAATGTCCCCTTACTAACGAGAAAGCCAGAGAATGGCATAATGATTTCGCTTGGTATAGGAATAAGCGCGCTCTCTAAAATCATCAATAAAAATATTCCCGGGTATCCAAGGCTTGATATGAATGATATGACAAAATCTATAACTGGTTTTAAAATTTCAAATGTGATTGACAATGAGTTGTTAGAAAATGGATGGCATAAATATCTCTTTATTTTTGAGCAATGGCCTTTTGCCTTTTGATGTCAAACATTACGTGCCGGAGGCGGGACTTGAGCCCGCGGCCTTTCGATTATGAGTCGAACGCTCTGACCAAGCTGAGCTACCCCGGCGCTCAGCTCCCTGACCCAAATGATTTTTTGAACATAATATATTTTATTCAAAGTCTGGAAAATCTTTGAATTCAAGTTGAAACTTTATGAAATCCATTCTATCCAAAAATTTAATCAAGTTAATAGAATGCCTACTTAATGGACAAGAAACCTTTTAATTTAGAGCTCTAAATTTTGTAGATTATGAAGGATGCTATAAAGCGTGGAATAGTCAAGACAGTAAACAACGGAATTCTAAATACCAGAAATGGAAGAGGCTATTCTAAGAGCGAACTAGTTCAATCAGGAGTAACAGATATCCGCGTCGCACGAAAAAATAAGATACCCATTGATCCTTTTCGAAAAACCACCCATAAGGAAAATATTGAACGACTCAAGGCTTTTTTAGATAAGGAAATTCCAAAGCCAGTTCGCAAGGCAAAACAAAAAAGAGTCAGAAAAAGCACCAAACAAAAATCTTAAATTTGTTTGGATTGAACTAATTTTTTACATTCTATAAATAGATTCTAAGATTGTCAAAACTGATCTAGCTGATTGTGGATATATATAAATAAGCACGGGATAACCCGTGTTTATTAGTTAGTTATCTAGTATTACGAGCAGTCAAGATAAACAATGGCTTTAATTCAAGAGAAAGGTCCTGATGAGCAAGACGAAATATATTTCAATTTTATAAACTCAATCAAGTCGGCTGTAACAAAGGAAATTTATCAATATAACATTAAGGTCTTCATGAGGTTTTGCAATGTAGTTACTTTCCAAGATCTATTCTCAATGCCCAATCCACAGACTCAAATCATAAGACATTTGATGTCGTTAAGAAAAAAAGGGCTTTCTTCTAATTCAATTTCTACGAGACTAAATGCGATTTATCACTTCTATGATATGAACGATATAGCCCTCAACAAAAAGAAAATCAACATGTTCAAAGGCGAATCCACAAGGAAGGTAGTAGATAGAGCCTATAC
>JBKPGB010000215.1:0-5558 GCA_046729135.1 Thermoproteota archaeon
ACTTTGAATAAAGATGAGTTAAAATAGATATCATTCATTGTCATGTTAAAACTGTTTGTATCTGTTAGTTCTAGAAATGAATTAGGACTTATAACTTCTTCATGCACACTTACTTTGCCTTCATCAATTCTAGTTAGATTATAATCAAATGGAATCTTCCAGCTAATGGTTCTTTTATTTGTATCAAAAATAAAATCGTTTATCTTATCATAGTATGAAACAGCAGTTATGTTATACATTTTTTTATTATAAAAAATATCTCTGCTCTCAATATCGCCCACCTGCAAAACAGAATCAAAGAAAAGGGGTTGCCTGTTTTGCACATTGACGACTGACCGAACTTCATATTGACCACTTTTAAGTTTAAAAGGCAATGTCAGGTTTATGCTGTCTGCTCTAATAGAAGAATTCAATTTGGCTAAAGCCCCTTCATCTTTAGAATTATCTAGTTTCTGTTTCCCAGAACTGTTGATATAAATTGTGAAAAGTCCATTTCTCGTATTAAAAATGCCAGATAAAATTGGCATGTCTTTTAGACTTTGATCATATTCATTCTTTACAACTGATATACCATAGGTCGCGTTAGGAAATATGCCCTTGTTTACATAATCATATAGTTCCAATCTCATTGAGAAATTATTGGCAGATCCATCTTTCAAAACTATTGGCAATATTCCTACACAAAATGATACTTTATAATTTTCATATCCTGAGCACACCATATTGCTTTTTGTAAATCCGTTGGCATAAGCGTAATTATCGTGCAAGATATAGAAGTAAAAACATATTATAAAAATTAACAAAATCAACGTAAGCAAAACTACTATTTTGAAACTTGTTAACATACAATTAGTTACTTTATCAACCCCATTATTGGCAATGTGATTAGTGTCATGTAAGGAGAACAGTAATGACTGTGTGACCTTATCTGTTATTTCATCTCACCTTTCTGTTTGCTGGATAATGGCATTAGGTAATATTAGCCCTTGATTCTTATCACGCCATTCCCTCTTCAAATTTCATATATTAAATCGTGCTCAGAGTAATGTCAGCTTAATGATTGATATCAAGACAAATGGCATTGTAATGATTTAGAGATCACTGTGTCAGTTAGGAATCAATGATGCGTGAAATCTAAAACAGTAACACATGATAAACAGCAGACGCAAGCTAAGAGTGAAGCAACATTTCAAGGATTTCCTTGATAAAATTTTCTCCCTCTCAGAATTCAAATAACTTAGTAGGGGGCTACCTACCACGGTTACCTGCAAATTTTATTGTCAAAGAATTGGCAATACGGATACTATTACGATTTGTTGTTTAATATCGGGAATGAGTTTGAAAGTTATTAACTCATAGGATATTTTTCTATTAATATTAATAAGAAAGGCATATATTATTAATAATGTTACACATGGCTTCATGAGAAGTATCATATTGCTATTATCCATGTTAATGCTATGCACGCTATCTTCTATCTATTTTCAAACATTGTATGGACAGAATCACAAAACAATCGTAGATTCAACCATTAGTGCTAATTTAACAGAGTCAACAGTTGGAAATTCCATTCCGTCTCAATCAACTTCAAATTCATCACACAAACTGAAAGTAGTTTCGTCTTTTTATCCTATTTATGAATTTGTTAAAAAAGTTGGTGGTGATAAAATTGATTCACTAGTCCTAATACCTACTGGATTAGAACCTCACGATTTTGAACCTACTATTAATCAAATACAGGCAGCAAATTCTGCTGATGCTCTAGTTTTTAATGGCCTAGGGTTTGAAACCTGGATTAATAAAATTAATACCAAAAATAAAATCGACGCAAGCAAGGGCATAAATGCTTCATATATTGACAACAGGACAAAGAACTTTGATCCACATATCTGGTTAGATCCCGTATTTGCAAAGAAAGAAACGGAAAATATTCGTGATGGATTAATTAAGATAGATCCAAATAACAGGGATTACTACGCTCAAAACGCCAAGATTTTCATGAATGAACTTGACACTCTTGATAAAACTATAAGAACCGACTTGAAATCTTGTAAGAAACAAGACTTTGTAGCATTTCACAATGCGTTTTCATATTTTGCTAAAAGATACGGATTAAATCAGCATAGCATCACTGCTACTGGACCAGAGGAAGAAATAAAACCTCAACGACTTACAGAAATTATCCAGCTTGCAAAAAATTTAGGTTTACATGTCATATACTCTGAAGAGTTGATAGACCCACGATATGCATCAGCGGTAGCTCAGGAAATCCCGGATGCTAAAGTGCTTGTTTTAAGTCCAATTGAAGGTCTAACAAAAGATGAACAAGAGAAAGGAATCGGATATATTGACAAGATGAATGAAAATATGCAAAATTTGATGGTAGGCCTTGAATGTTCTAAATAATGGATATAGTTAATTTATTGGAATATTACGATTTGTTTTCCATTCTAAAAAAAAGTGCTAAGAGAATCCCGATGAACCCGAATATTATTGTTACCATAATTAGTAAATTTACATAACGTTTAAAATTTAATCATTAAAATGTTATTCACAAATACAGCTTGATGGCTAATAAGATCATCGATGCGGCTTTTATGGCGTCTTTGAACGCTCATGGGAGTCGAGGAGATCGTGGATAGGTACAATGATTCAGTTCTCTATGATTGAGATTTCAAATGCCTCTTTGTCACTAAGATCGGTTATTTGGCAAGTGATCTTTCTCCGCCCTATCTTTTTGCAAACAAGATATCGTCTACAGCCAGTGACGTTTTCATAGACTCTTTTGTTCTCGATTGTGATAAGTATGATAGGTTATAAGAGCCCTTTTGGGCTATAGATATCGTTAGTTCCTCTAAATCTTGTTGAGAACGAAGTTGATTTGCAGGTAGCTTTATTTCGGAAATGGGAAAATCTTCTAGCACACTATAAGACACTAGTTGAGAACATATTCCGTATATAATAGAAGAGAAAATAAGTCTTTCCTCTAGGGGTGAGATGAATGTTCAAATGATTTAATTTTCAAGAATAATAATGTATGACGTATGGTTGAACTAAGCTTTACCAAAAACGTGTATTAGTATTAAAAATTATTAAACCGTTACTTTAAGATATGAATAATTTTGAAATCATAACTAATTGGTACATTTGTGATATTTAGCGAAATAAAATGCATCACCTTATTACTTGTCGTTTGTATTATTAAACATAGCCACAAAAATATCTAACAATACCAATAAAGGGAACGTTCGTATTAACATAGTCTAAAAGTTGATATTATCTGTTAAACATCTCCATCTCTTTTCTGCGGTGTTTTAGTGCAATTAATTCAGGTTCTGATTTCAGCAATTCCAGTCGTTGTTTATAGCATTCGTTCATAAGAGTGATTGCTTTTATTCTTTGTTTATCATCAGTCTTTGTAGAGTCAATGATTGACCATAATTTCTTTATTACTTCTTCGTATCCAGGCAGATTTGACTCATAAGTTGAAAACAAACGTTGGCCATAATTTCTTTCCGTCTTATAACGTTCCTTTTCTAAATAGTGAATATCCCTTGAAATCGTAGGCTGACTTATATGAAGAGTATTGGATATTTCATATTGAGCATATCCGCGAGCAAGTAGTTCCCTCACTTTATTTCTTCGCCAAGCCATTTGATTTCGATATTTCGCCATCGTCATTCCTGCTCTTCTTTCAATCAATAGGTGACTTTCGAAATTTCTATCCTTGTCTTCCAATAGTCTACATATGTTCAATAATGTCTAATGAATATATCGGTTGATTTTCGTTATACCAGACTAGAGACTGATATTATTCATTCTATATTCAAAGTTATGCTTATAGTACATTAGCATTATTATATAGAAAATTTTTCTTTCAGACGCTACGGAGTCCATTAACTAAGCGCATTCATATAGTTGAATAGATTATATGTTGAACATTCGGAGTTGTGAGAAACAATGCAGGTTTACAATACCATGGATGGCAACCTCAAGGTAGAAAGTGTGAAAATTAATTATTTAGTTCGCCTCTTCTTGGGTGGATATTTTCTTCTAAGCAATGGTTCTTTTCTGATAATATTATCAATCAAGTCCCTCATTCTTTGAATATGATCATCCAAATACGGAATTATATCTGAATCAGCCTGTGGGTCCTCAACGAAGGTAATATTCATATTGCCTCCCGCAAAACTGACATTGATAATGCTTCTATGCATGCCGGTATTTCTAAGGTCGGTCAGAATCTTCAACCATGAACGGACACGATTATGTGGATTCAACAAATACCACAATTCCTTCATCAAGTCATTTCTCTTTTTCAAACGCAATTTCTTACAAACGTTTATTGCGTTTACCTTTCTATTTTCTAGTCCTAAATTCAATCTCTCATTAATTCTAACAAGAAGACAATCCATTGCGCCGACTAAATGAAAAAGTAACTCCTCTATTTCTAATTCCCAATTTAACCTACCCACAGAATTATTAGGAGTCTCTCCTTTGGCTTGCATATCTATTAATGCTTGCAAATGCTTCTCGGCAGCATAGAATTTGAACTCAATCCTATTTTCAAGCAATGGTTTTACAGTTGTATTTGGCATTTCAATCATAGTAATGACTAATAATTAAAAAATCTGACGCTCCAGCATAGAAGCGATTACCATCCTATTTCCACTCATATCCTGTTGCTTTAAATTCCTGCGAATAGATTGAGCCGTCTACTTCAACAGCTATAATTAGATTATTCATCCAAGACAATAATTCTGAATTTGTAAATCCCGTCATTATGGTCAGTCCTCTGATTTTACCTTCATTGGTAACTTTGCTCTTCTCATGTGCCCACCACATAAAATGGTTACCACTTTTCGTTATGGTCACCGAACCCTGATATACGCCATCAATTATACCGTGAGGATATTTAGTCAGTGTGCCAGACCCGAGATTTTCGCCACTTGGATATTTCCCTTCTCCCTTAATATGCGAGATAAAACTAACTTCCGTTGTTACTCCTTCCACTGGGTGAACTTTTGTTACTTTGAATCCTGATATGTTGCCAATTTCGTCAAACAATTTATCTCCAAAAACCATAGGAAAGACGATTCGACAAGCATATATTTAAGATTTTGAGCCTTTATCGAATATTCAAAGATTTTCTAAAGATTGCTTGATACAATAAATGTAATATGAATTGGCATCTCTAAAAAGATAATGGTATGTATGAACTTTATTACAGTACATTGCAGTACAATACTTATAGACAAAGATCTTTCAGAATTTAATTTCTTCCTTTATGTCACGACCTTTTATATGAGATCCTAAAATAAAATGTAACTTTAGTGGTGCGATATATACTAATATGATTATTGATATTCTACAATATAATGGATGTAACATACAATTTTTCAAATAAAGTTGTTTTAATCACAGGAGGAACTGGAGCTCTCGGAAGCACATTGGTAAAAAAATTTATAGATTCTGGCGCAATAACTATTTCGTCTTATTTTAATGAAAAAGAAGCAGAGAAACTAAAGAAAGCAAATCATAAAGTTGAACTGATCAAA
>JBKPGB010000216.1:0-19856 GCA_046729135.1 Thermoproteota archaeon
ATCGACCCCGCGGTTTGGTACCTCGATGTCGGCTCTTCCCATCCTGGTTCTGCAGCAGGAGCCAAGGGTGGGGCTGCTCGCCCATTAAAGGGGAACGTGAGCTGGGTTTAGACCGTCGTGAGACAGGTCGGTCTCTGCCTGACAGGGGTGTAGTTGTTTGAGGGGAAGTTGCCCATAGTACGAGAGGAACAGGGCAGCGCAGCCTCTGGTTTATCAGTTGTCCGACAGGGCAAGCTGAGCCGCTAAGCTGTTTAGGATAACTCCTGAAAGCATCTAAGGAGGAAACCTTTCCCGAGAAAAGACAGCCTTCTGTAAAGAGGAGGGCAGCTATAGAAGATAGCATTGATAGAATGGAGGTGTACGCATCGAGCTTTTTGCGAGATGTTCAGCCTGCCATTACTAATAGCCCAACGCACCTGATCTAAAACTAACTAGATGATTGGATTCAAAATCATTCAATACGATAGAATTCACTATTTTGTTCAATTCATCAAATTGTTCTTTTGTATGACACCTTTTTTTATTTCTTTTTGATATTTCATAATCGTAATAAATAGGTCTTGTAAAGGATTGTTATAGTGATATCCAGCAGTCTGAGGGATCTGTATAAAAAAAAAACTCATAACTCAAGAAAATTTTATAATGATTCTCTAAAGATCTTCCCTGGAGGTATTAGTCACAATATTCGATTTTTTAGACCCTATCCATTTTTTGTGAATAAGGCAACAGATAAACATCTCATTGACGTTGATGGCAATAGGTATGTAGACTACTGGATGGGACACTGGGCATTAATTCTAGGTCATTCCCCAAATGTAGTTGTTAAGAAGCTTGATAGGCAAATCCGTCGGGGTACACTATATGGTACTGCGAATGATATTAGCGTTAAGCTAGGTGAAACCATAAAAAAATCGATCCCTATTAGCGAACTTTTAAGATTTTGTACTACAGGGTCTGAAGCTACAATGTATGCAATTAGAATTGCTAGGGCTGTGACTAAAAAAAGGATTATTTGTAAAACTATTGGTGGTTGGCATGGATTTAATACAGATTTGATGCAGTCAGTGAATTATCCATTTGAACTTGATGAAGGAGTAGGTATGACTGGCAGTGAGGGTGATTTTGTTGAATCAATTCCATTTAATGATTTAGACAGATCTATCAGATTACTAGAAAGTGTAAAGGATGATTTGGCATGCATAATTATAGAACCGTTATTAGGAGGTGGGGGTTGTATTCCTGCAGATATCAATTTCTTGAAAGGTTTGGAAGAGTATTGCAAAAGAAATGATATATTGTATATTTTAGATGAAATTGTTACTGGTTTTAGACTGAATTTTGGAAGTCTTTCCTCTCTATATCATCTGAATCCAGATATGATTACACTCGGAAAAATTGTCGGAGGAGGCCTTCCAATAGGAGTAGTATGTGGCAAAAAGGAGATAATGAAAGTAGCTAGTCCTGTAGAGAATAGAAACAAGGAACAGCTATGTTATATTGGTGGTGGGACTTTTTCTTCAAATCCTCTAACAATGACTGCTGGATACGCCACCTTAGATTACATCAGCAAAAATCGTCAAGCAGTTTATAATAAAATTAATAAGTTAGGAGATATAGCAAGGAATGGTTTAAAAAAATTATTTTCAGATTATGGATTAAAAACAGAGGTAACCGGCCTTGGTTCCCTATTTCTTACACATTTTCTTTCAAATAAAGTAAATGAAATAACGAACGCAAATGATGTAGCTTTGTCTGATAATGATACGCTTACTAAATATCATTTCTCATTGATGGCAAAATATGGAATATTCTTCCTGCCTCACAAGATGGGGGCTATCTCACTTGTACATGATGTAAAAGATATTCAGAGTCTCATTAATGCCACCGAAAAAATAATTGAATCGGATATCTTGACGATAATGAAAAACTAGTGGAGTTCAAATTAGTTATGAAATTTAAATTTACTAACTTGAAGGCAGAAGTTACACGATAACGAGTCCTTCATCAGTTTTGCAATAAATTAGTTGATATAGTACCAATAAATTCCATTATACTTGATTATCTTGGCGAAGGCTAAACATCTCTCAACTTTTTCAAGAAATAAAACTAGTCTTGATTTTCAAAATTTTAAAACCTCTGGTAAAAAAAAAGTATGGGTAGAAGCTTTTGGATGTTCGGCTAATTTTGGAGATGCAGAAATAATCAAAGGTATACTTTACAATAACGGATATGACTTGACTTCCAGTAGAAAAAATTCAGACCTTAACATCATAGTCACATGCGCCGTAAAGGATGCTACCGAACACAGAATGATTTCAAGAATAAAAAAATATTCAAAAGAAAAACCGCTTGTTATTGCTGGTTGTCTTCCAAAGACAAGTAAAAAACTGGTTGAATCCTTTTCTCCTTATTCACCTCTTTTAGGCCCACAGTCGTTAGATAGAACGCTGGATGTAGTTGATGCTTCTTTAAACGGTCAAAAAGTTGTGGCATTAGAAGACTCCGTGCCAACAAAGGTAAATCTTCCAAGAATCAGGCTAAATCCAGTAGTCAGTATTATTGAAATATCGAGCGGATGCCTTAGCGAATGTAGTTTTTGTCAAACGAAATTAGCAAAAGGGACTCTAAAGAGCTATAGAATTGGTGAAATAGTAAGACAAGTAGAAGATGATCTAGCAGCAAATTGTAAGGAAATTTGGTTAACTTCAACAGACAATGGGTGCTATGGATTGGATATGAAAACTGATCTAGTTGAGTTACTAGAAAAGTGTTCCAATATTGAGGGAGAATATAAAATCCGAGTTGGCATGATGAATCCAATGTATGTTCCAAGGTTTCTAGATAGATTGATTCATCTTTATCAGCATAATGACAAGCTCTTCAAGTTCCTTCATATGCCGGTTCAGAGTGGGAGTGAAAAAATTCTGCGTAAAATGAAAAGGGGACACACTGCCAAAATTTTTCTTGATGTAGTAAAAGAACTAAGGAAAAAAATCCCAGAGATAACAATTGCTACAGATATTATTACTGGATTCCCCTCAGAATCCGAAAAAGATTTTGAAGAGACACTAAGCCTTATTGAAGAATGCCAACCAGACGTCGTTAATTCTTCAAGATTTAGTCCTCGTCCTGGAACAGTTGCCTCAAAATATCCAAGATTAAATACAAAGATCGTAAGAGAAAGAAGTACCAGACTACATCAAACAATCAAGAAAACATCGATGAGAAGAAATCATGTATGGTACGGATGGAACGGTAAAATATTGGTCGATGAACTTTTAGAGAATGGCAAGATAGAAGGTAGAAATTACGCATACAGGCCTGTAATAATCGATTTATCAAAAGTAAAAAAAATTGATCCAAAATGGTTACTCGGACAGTATCTATCAGTAAAAGTGGTAGAAATTTCAAATTATTCCTTGTTAGGAGAATTAACTTTCTAATTCCTATACTTTTATCAACATTTTTGTACCAAATAAGATATTTGATTTAATCAACTAAATTTTTATTCTAATAATCAATGTTCTGATTAGGAGTTGATTTGATTGTCAGAGGATTGTATTGAACTAAGAAAACCTAGCTTGTTAATCGGAATCGGTAAAATTGGCAAAAATATCGTATCGAAATTAAACGATGTGGAACATGATTTTTTATTAATAAGCAACAATAAAGAGGACCTTGAAGTTTCCAGCTCGCTTCATATTGATTGTAAATCTTGGATAAATCCTTCGACTTACAAAATCCGATCTTTTCTGGAGTTTCATAAAGAAGAGATATGCTCAAAATTATCAGAATACCAAACCATTATTTTAGTAACTAGTTTAGGGGAAAAAACAGGTATTGCGATTGCACCTATAATTTCGCATATTGCAAAGAACATACTCAACAAAAGACTTATCTCAGTTGTGACCATGCCATTTGGTCATGAAAAGGATCGATTATTTCAAGCTAGCATATCGCTAAAAAGAATATCATTAGATTCTGACATTAACTTTGTTGTTGACAATGATGCTTATGTGGAAATAAATCCACACCTCACAATTGAAGATTGTTCGAAAATAACGGATGGAATAGTCCTCAATGCAATCAAATTAATTCCCCAGATAACATTGAACCTGGGAACAAACCTAGTTTCTGGAACTTTGAAAGAGAACAATATTGAGGTCGGCATAAAAGATCTGATTGCACAACTTTATTCATCATTGGGTACATCCTCAATAACAAAATCTGTTCTATATGTAAATGGTGCAAGAAATGAGCCAATTGGAAGGCTAAATGAAATGTTGAGTAATTTTCAAAATTCAATGGAAGGAGATACAAATGATGTTTCGTTTGTAGTTACTGATTCTTCTAGAAACAACATGCATCTGATAGCGTCAATAAAAGGAAGAACAAAATTTGATTCTTACGATCCCCTCAATCTCATACCTGACGAAAACATTTTAGATTGGGATATACCCGAATCACATCCGAACATAAATCTACCGTTACCCTTAATCGATTAGTTAGAAGTTCATTTTATCTGAATGAATTTCAACCACATACCTTTCAGAAATTAGTTCAAAATTTAATTCAATAGTCTAAATAATTTCCATATCTTCTATTTATTTTTTGGCGTTTCTTCTTTTTCTGCTCTCACTACTGTTTCCTCTGCCACTGACTCCTCAGCCACTGACTCAGTTTCTGGCTCTGACATTTTTTCTTCGATAAATGAACTGACTACGACTGTATCGTCATCTTCTTTTATCATTCTCAACCTTATCTTCCTAGGTGGGTTAGTTTTTCCTCTAGACCAGATATGTCTATTCAAATCTTGATCTATCTTGACTTTGTCGGTGTGCATATGGTGTTGTGTAAATTCCTTTATGATGTTTATTACTCTATCAGTTCTTCTGTATTTTGGAGTATCCCAGGCCTTCGCTAAATTCACCGTGTATATTCTTGTTGTATTTTCTTCAGACATTTTATCTCACTCTATTCTCTCTATCCTACGTTCACGTCCGACCTTCTCCAAGCTCTCCGCTTTGGATTCGTTCTAACGTGACGATGGGTTCTAATTATTACCCAGGCTGGCACTGGTCTATTTTGCTTGACTCTCTTTATTAGTCTCTTTTTTCTCGATGTATTCTTTCGTGCAGCCATTTTTTTAGACTGGTTTTTTTCCTAATTTTAAGTGTTGGTTTATTTTCTTGAACCTTAGGTTTGAATCAGATTCAGGCAACCATGTTATGCCTAACATACGTTTATGCTAGTGCAGGATTGATTCGAATATCTGACAGGTCAACCCAAATAAAAGACTAAAGATTAATTCCCAACTATGAGATGATAAAGTAAATGGAGACAGAATTTGTCTGTTCTATCTGCTACAAATTTTTGAGTACTATCTACGATAAGAGGAAAATGAAATATCTACGCGTGATACCGGACCATACATTATCTAAAGAAAGCTGCAAGAGCATGTATCATAAAAAACTAACTGATTCGTTTAAGAGCTGATACAACTTTTCAAATGATTTTTTAATCTATCATTTCTAAATATTTTTCCGTCGATAGTTCAGTAGACCAATGATGTTTCTCTTTAGTTTTTGACGATAATTTTTCCTTCCATTATACCGGGGTGAATTGAGCAATAGTATCTATAAGTGCCTATTTTATCTGAGGCAATTATTGTCGTAAAATCTTGTCCACTTGAAATAAATCCGGTATTTATATTCATTTCATCAATTATAAAATCATGCTTTCTAAAATCTTGATTTGCAATAGTAATTTTTAATGGCTGATTGATTTTAACAGTAATATCTGGATTAGTAACATTAAATTTATTATCTTTCATTAACAATAGTATTCCCTCAGTTTTGGACAATGGGCTAGTATTATGAGAAATTAAATTCCCAATTCCCCATAATGAACCAACAACAATAAAGGAAATCGCGATGATAGCTATAATGTTATTGTTCAAGCCAATTTCTTAATTAGAAATTGGTATTGACAAATATTAAAATTGATCAATAATATTTTTAGAAATCAAAAATGTTGCAGAGATATAAAATAATTAGAAGTTTAAAATGTATCTGCGACAGGTCGACTATTCCGTACTAGTTTCTGTTTTGGCATCAGCACTTGCTGGTGCGTTCTCAGTCTGACTCTGACTCTGACTACTTTCAGAATCATTGACAATCTCTGCTGTTGCAAATCTATTTCCGACCTGGATTATCTTTATCTTTGTGTTTTGGCCGACCTTTCCATTCTTTACAAAAATTACAAATCGCTGTATCCTTGCAATACCATCTCCTTTTCTACTTAACTCCGTGATCTGAACGTCGTATTCCTTTCCAACTTCCACTGGTTTTGGTCCAAACATGTCGTTTGTCTTAAATCCGTTGTAACTCATAGTTAACCTTGTCAAATATATATTCCCCATATAAACTGTCAAAAATTGTCCAAATCAAGTTCCTATTCTGAAATTTTCATTGCACAAACCTCTTAGACATTCGATAGCTGATAGTGATGCCAGATAACTAGTTTTAGGATTTGTAGGACTCGGTACATTCTGAACAATAATATGGATTTCTCCAAAGCTCCCTTTACCTAGTATCTCATGCCTGTTTACCGATATCGTCGGATCTGCTATGATCTTTACTCGAGTCTTCTCTAAACCAATTCCAGCCAATGCAATTGAAACCGCTACATTAACATTTGCAGGAAATAATTGTATAGCTGTAATAGCATTCCCTTCAAAGAGGACTTTTTCATTTGAAATCTCTTCCAATTTTATTAATGAGTTTTTGAAAAATGGAGCGCCTACAAATGATTTGGGATGCTTTGTTGTTGTAATAGTTAACCAATCTAGATACTTTTTTACGCTCCTAATGGAGTCTAATCCCGCTATGGCACCAGTAGGTATCAATATTCTGGTATTATTCAAGTTCGATAAATTTTGCAATTCTGACAAGTATTCTTTATCTGAAAAAGCGCCTACACTCAATACAATGAGATCCTTCTTTGACTCGATGATTTTTTTACCATATTCCCTAACAGCTTCTTTTGAGGCACATTCAATTACAATGTCTAAACTGGTATAAATCGGAGAATTATAGAATTCATTAAAATCTGAAAATAAGTGCAATTGACTATCATAATCGACTGAGCTAATGACTTGAGATTCTTTATCAAATAATGCTACGATTTTGGCATTTGGAATCTCTTGTCTTCTTACTGCTGCTATGATCTCTCTACCAATGCTACCATAGCCTATTACTCCAACTTTTTTTTCCATCTTTTATTAGTTTCACTTATTCAATATTTGGATTTACATAATTCCTAGATTAACCTGAAAGATGTCCGAAAGAAGATAAAAGCGTTTAGATATTCAAATCAACGTCTTCTACCTGTACGTTCTGGTTTTCTTTGTCCAGGTTGACGTCTTTTTTCAAATCTCTTGACAAAATTTATCTTGTTTCTTAATTTTGATATTGGACTTATTCTTTTCTTTCCTTCAATTTTAGGAGTTTGACCTCTTACTTTTCCCGCCTTTGTTAACGATCCATGAGTTGGCATTTGACTTATGTTGACTGTGATATAATATATCTATTACTGCACAATTTTTCCTTTTTTCTCAAAATTAAATCGATGTGGCAAGTATTGCCCTTACCATATGTGAAATAGGCAATGTTATCCTAAATTATGTTACTTTAAATCTATAATTATGTAAAACAAGCGCATCAGATGACATTAGTCCAATCAATCCATTTCGATCAGATAAACTCACTGAAGAAAGAGCACAACGCTGTCGTTTTGGCACACAATTACCAAATTCCAGAAGTCCAAGATGTAGCTGATTTTATTGGCGATTCATTGGCATTATCACGAGAAGCTGCCAAAACAGATGCACACATTATTGTGTTTTGTGGTGTTCATTTTATGGCAGAAACTGCTTCTATACTATGCCCTGAAAAGACAGTCCTTATCCCCGATCTAGAAGCAGGTTGCTCACTTGCATCGACTATTAATTCATATGAATTAAAGAAATGGAAAGAAGAACATCCTAATGCTGTCGTGGTAAGTTATGTTAATACCAGCGCAAATGTAAAAGCCCTTTCTGATTATTGTTGTACTTCATCTAATGCAGTTAAGGTCGTAAACAGCATACCATGCGATACCGATATCTTATTCTTACCTGACATGTTTCTAGGTTCATACGTAGCACAGGTCACTGGCAGGAAGAATCTGTATGTATGGCCAGGAGAATGTCATGTGCATGCGGGTATCACTACAGCTGACATTAATAATATATTTCAAAAATACAAAAATGCAGAATTCATGATCCATCCTGAATGTGGATGTACTTCATCAACCTTGTACAGTTTGGCATCTGGTGATATTTCTAAAAAAGCTCACATATTGTCTACTGAAGGAATGATGCAACATGCTAAAAAATCAGAGAGTAGTCAATTTGTTGTTGCAACAGAGACAGGTATCATGTATAGAATGAAGAAAGAAAATCCAAACAAAATGTTCATACCAATTAAGGAAAATGCCGTCTGTAAATATATGAAAAAAATAACAATAGAAAAAGTAGTGGATTCTCTTGTACACAAACAATATGAGGTCAAGGTTCCAAAACATATTGCAGATAGAGCGAGAACTGCTATTGAGCGTATGTTGACGATATCCTGATCAGGGAGTCAATGATATCATTATTGAAGTAACGAATTTTGATAATAATTAACAATTTAATTAATTGATTTCCATGGAAAAATCAATTGACTTACTAGAATGAGTTAATGAGCCTACTGATATCATATCTGGTAAAGCAGTTGCATAATCTTTGATATTTGAAATATTCACACCTCCTGAAATTTCTACTAAAATTTTTTCTCGTAAACCAGATCTCTTCAAATATGATATGGTTTTCTGAGCTTCTTGGGGTGAAAAATTATCTAGCATTATAATATCTGCACCACTTTTAATAGCCTCTACTGACGATTTCGTATCGCTAACTTCACATTCTATCATGATATTTTTACCAGCTTTCAGTTTAGCCTTTAATATAGAACGTCTAATCGAACTGGTTACCGCATGATGATTATCCTTTATTAGTATCATTTCGTCTAAAGAATTTCTATGTGCATATCCTCCGCCCAATACTATTGATTTCTTGTCAAAGAATCTTAAACCTGGTGCAGTCTTTCTGGTGCCCGTGATGTTTATATCATTTGATACAGTTCTTACTATATCCACAAATTTCTTAGTATCGGTAGCAATTCCGCTCATACGCATTATCAAATTTAACGCGGTCCTTTCGGCTTTTAGAATCGACTTCGTATTTCCCTTGATCTTCATGACCCTGCGACCCTTTTTTACAATATCGCCGTCTTTAACTAGTGCGTTTGATTCACATTTGCAAATATCAAATATTGTACGAGCTTCCTCCAGCCCTGCAACCACTGCAACTTCTGATTTACAAATAATAGACGACAAACATTTCGAATCTTCATCGACAATGTACTCACTTGTGATATCGCCTTGTCCGATATCTTCTCTGAGAAATCTAATGAGGGATTCTCGTAAATTAAAATATTGGTTTAGATCTTTTGATTTTTTTTTAAAAGTCAACTCAAGTTACTTTTAGTGCATATTTATGTGGAGTTGATATTTGAAGTGTGGATGCGACCAGTGAATTCTTTGAATCAAATATTACTATTGTACCGGACCAGTCAGACGAAAGTTCGGTAGACTTGCAGACGGGGCATACCTTTCCAATAGTAATTGCTTTACATTTTTTACACGCGAGTTCCTTAGCCATTTAAGCTGGCACTGTCCCTTTCTTTTCTTTTTGGCTAGTTGTGACAGGGGTTTTAGCCTTCTTTATCTCCTCTTCAATCCACTCAAGAGCACCCAGAAATGGCTGTCTACAGGTAATTCCAATTTTGCCCATGGCCGAACCTTTCCCCAAACTAATTGCAGTTACTCTAGCTCTGAGCTTTGAACCAATCTTAAGCGATTTGGCTGATTGATTTGCAATTATCACCCCTTGCTTCACATCACTTTTCAGATAATCATCCGTAATTTGAGAAAGGTGTAACAGTGCATCAGTTGGCCCTATTCTTACAAATGCACCAAAATCCGTAATTTCAACAATTTCTCCTTCTACAATTTCTTGCAATTTGGGATAAAATGTCAAGGCTTTAAAAGACACCTTGTGAAAAGTGGCACCATCACCGGAAACCAATTTTCCAACCTTATTTGTTTTTGCATCAATAATCATAATAACATAGCCCAATTCAGGATTTATCATACTTTCATATTTCTCCCTGAGAATTTCCATCGTGGTCTCATTAAGAGAGTTTTTCATCATACTGGGAGGTATTCTTACAACATCATCCATGTGTATTATCGCAAACATTACTTATTGTCAATTGGTTTAAATTATCAATTTATGAACCTTTTCATTATTCTTGATTTTTAGTATCAAGATGCATACTATTGTATGATTTAAATATTCTCGGGAAGAGTACGATAGTATGGTCTCAATAGAGCAAATCATGTCAAAATTACAAACAATAGAAGATCCCGAATTGCATAAAGACATAGTGTCAATGGGCATGATTAAAGACCTTACGATTAACGATGGAAAAGTTGGATTTACATTAGAACTTACTACCCCTGCTTGTCCTTTTAATAGTGAAATAGAACAATCGGTTCGCAATTCCATGATGGACCTGGGGATTAAGGATCTTGATCTCAAAGTAACTGCAAGAGTAATGGAAGGACGTTCAATTTCAATGGATGAATTGCTTCCTGGTGTCAAAAATATACTTGCTATTGCAAGTGGTAAAGGAGGTGTGGGAAAAACAACAGTTTCTGTTAACCTTGCTCTGGCTCTGTCAAAGACCGGTGCAAAAGTTGGTTTATTAGATGCTGATGTCTATGGCCCAAGTATTCCTCTGATGTTAGGTCTCAAAAACGCACCTGAAGTAATTAATAATAAAATAGAACCTGTCTTGGCTCAAGGAGTAAAAGTGATTTCAATGGGATTCTTTTATGAACAATCACAGCAAGCAGGAATCTATAGGGGTCCAATAGTGGCTGGAATTGTAAAACAATTTCTAACTGATGTAAACTGGGGCGAGCTTGATTATTTAATAATTGATTTACCCCCAGGTACAGGAGACGCACCTTTAACATTAGCACAGACAATCCCTATAACTGGAATAATTATAGTTACTACTCCTCAAGATGTAGCAATGAATGTCGCGGTAAAGGCGGTGGGCATGTTTAACAAATTGAATGTACCTATTATAGGAGTCATAGAAAATATGAGCTATCTAGAATGTCAACATTGTCATAATAAGATAAATATTTTCGGTACTGGAGGTGGTCAGAAAGTTAGTGAGCAGTTCAATGTTCCTTTCATTGGGGAAATTCCTCTCCATCAACAAATAATGACTGCAAGTGACAGCGGTAACCCAGTAACAATTTCAGGAGCAAATAATGGCCAGGCAATCATATTTGACAAAATTTCCCGTACTGTTGCTGGAAGAATCAGTATTATCGCCTCTGAATTGCAGGATCAAGAAAAATCAGCAAATGAACAGCCAAAAGAAAAAGAACCTCAAAGTGTCAATACCGCCTGATATTCTTAAAGAACTGAAAAAACCATTAGGTAAGTTAATTTTAGATAGTGATATCACAGAAAAAAAAATAAGAAAAGAAATTGATGGCCCTAACCATAAGATAATAACAATAGGCGACCGTTCTACGGAGAGATTTATTTCCTTTGATATTTTTCCTAACCTGGCTATAATTGACGGAGTTGAAAGAAGGCAAGACAAAAGTTCTACTTTGCCTAATAAACTGAATGATCTAAAAGCTAAAGGCATAACAAGAATTTCTTGTATTAATCCAGCTGGATCCATTACACATGAGGCAGTCACTAAAATCAAATTTGCACTTTCGGTTGAGAAGAACTTTGTTTTGCAGGTTGTTGGTGAAGAGGACTTATTGACTCTACCTGTCTGTTACTTTGCACCGCGTAATTCAGTAGTATGTTATGGTCAGCCATTGAAAGGATTAGTTATTATCAAGGTCAATGATTCTATACGACGAAAAGCTAAAGAATTAATGAAATCAATAAATACTAAATTATTAACGGGGTATGATGATGTGGTGGCTGTTTGAAATACAAGTGATCGAAAAAACACAATTTTCTGACCCCGCTAAGATCATTTTTTGTGAAAATTTGAAAATTATAATACTAAGCTTTTGCACGACGTGAACAATATTCATACATGACATGAGCATTCGCATTTTGACATCTTTACGTCAAAAGAGCAGTCATGATCCGATCCGCATGAATCCCCTATCGGCCATTCACCAGGGCATTCGGTATGACGATTCCTTTTACAAAAGAAGGTAAGTGTCATTTGAATTCAACAGGAATATTGTTGTTTGAATATTTGAATATTTATATTACATTAAGACATGAGATAAACATAAAGTATATTATTTGAATAAATTTTATAAAGTATTGCATGAGTAGCAAGGTTGCTATTATTTGTATTACTAAAAATGGAATCAATATTTCAAAAAGAATAAAAGAAAAGATTCCATCGGCATCAATTTACGCACAGTCAAAACATAAGGATTCTTCTGATGGGATTATCTGGTTTGAAAAAAATACCAAAAATATGATTGAAGAGGTTTTCAAAAAATATGATAGTATCATATGCATTTTTTCATTGGGAGCTGTCATCCGTTTAATATCAAATCTTTTGGTGGATAAGAAGACAGACCCTGCAGTTATCGTGATAGATGATAAAGCAAATTTTGTAATAAGTGCACTCTCTGGTCACTTGGGAGGTGCAAATGCGTTATCTAAATCCATTGCAGATATTTTGAATTCAACAGCTGTAATCACCACCGCCGCAGATGTTAATGAAACAATAGCAGTTGATCTTTTAGGTAAAAACTTTGAATGGCGTATCGAAAACTTTGAAAACGTTACCAAGGTTAGTGCATATATGGTAAATGAAGAAAAAATAGGAGTTTATCAAGATACTGGTGAAACAAAATGGTGGGATAAAGAATTACCAAAAAACGTAACAATAATACAAAATATTGATGATTTGAAATCAGATAATTTCAGGGCAGGTTTGATTATCTCTGATAAAATCATAACAGATCCCCTGGTGATTAGAAAATCTGTAATTTATAGACCAAAGAGTCTTGTTGTAGGATTGGGTTTTCACTGGGACACCGCTGAGAAAGATATAGAGGATGGAATTATGAATGTGTTGAGGGAGAATGGTTTGTCTTTTCTTAGCATCAGAAATCTCTCAACCATAAGTAGGGGAAAGTCTAGTACCTCACTAGGATCCTTCTCGGATAAACATGGAATTCCTCTAGACTTTTTTGATAAAGAGAAACTAAATAAGGTGATGGTCCCAAACCCCTCGGACGTCGTAAAAAAATACGAAGGAACTTCAAGTGTTTCAGAAGCATCATCCATACTTAGCTCAGGTGGTGAGCTTATAGTCACGAAACAAAAATTCCCTCCCAATCTTACAGTTGCAGTCTGTCGCATAAATTACACAAAGGGAGGTAAGTAGTGTGAATAGGGCTCTGTTACTAATTGATAGAGGCAGTAGGGAACCTGAGGCCAAAGAAGAACTTTCGCAATTGTGCACTTTGATTAAGCAAGAAAGTGAATACGTCTATGTGGGTCATTGCTTCCTTGAGGTTATACCCCCATACATTGAAGAGGGCATTAATACATGCATCTCCAACAATGTAGATTCTATTACCGTCATGCCCTACTTCCTATATCCAGGAATGAAGCTGAAAGACTCTGTAAAAAGGACAGCTAAAATATGTTATGATAAAAAAATAAAGGTGGTGATTGCCAAACCCTTGAGCTATCATAGTACACTTAATTCACTTATAAGAGATAGAATTAGTTTTACCAGAGAAAAAAATAAGATAGTACCAGCAGACAATAAGTGCGACATACTCGTAATAGGTCACGGGAGCAGCGACAAGAGTGCTAGGACGGCATTTGTACATACGGTTAATAAATTAAAACCATATTTTAGAAGTGTTACTTTTTGTTTTCTGGAACTGGATGAACCACGGATAGCTAATGGGATAGAAAAAATAATTTCCAGCAATCCTAATGCAATGATCATCGTTCCCTACTTCCTACACAAAGGAGCCCACATAAAAAATGACGTTATCAAAGATATCAAATTTGCTTTGACAAAATATAATCTAAAAAATATTCCGGTATATATTACAGAGCATTTTGGAGTAGACCCAAAATTAGTAAATATGGTACTTGAAAGGGCAAAGGAGGCAGAGGAAAAGGTTGGGTGAAAGTAACGACATAGTAAAAAGGGCAATCAGGGCAAAGTCTAGGGACATGTCAGAGGCTTCCATGGGTATAGAAGAAAAGAGTATGAAAATAATTGAATCAGAGATAGGAACTCATGGTTATAGCACATTACAATGGAATATTGTCAGACGTGTTATTCATGCTACTGCCGATTTTGATTTTGCAAAACCTGACAAAAATAGAATTATCTTCTCCACTAACGCCATAGAGAAGGCCTTTGAGGCATTCAAAAAGAGGTGCTTCATTGTTGTTGATGTTGATATGGTATTGTCAGGAATAAATAAAAAATCTGTCGCAAAAATTGGGACCGACGTGATATGTAACATAACTAACAAAGACGTACTCAACATATCCAAAAATGAGAATAAAACTAGATCTAAAGTGGCAATGAGATACTCATCAAAGGAAATTGACGGTGGAATTGTTGTGATAGGAAATGCGCCAACTGCTTTACATGAGGTAATTGAAATGATAAGGGAAGATGTAGCAAGGCCATCACTTGTCATTGGTATACCTGTAGGCTTTGTTTCAGCTGCAGAATCGAAATTTGAACTATCAAAGACTAATATCGAATTTATAACAAATACTGGAAGAAAAGGTGGAAGTCCTGCAGCCTCTTCAATAATTAATGCCTTAATGCTCATGCATATCAATAACGTGAACCGATGAGGATGAGTATCAATACCAGGGCTGCACATACTGCAGAACATGCCTTCATAGGATCGCTGCAAAAAATATTAAACAAGACTTTGAGTGTGAGAAAAGTAGAACACAAGGATTCACACAATGTCGCATTTATAGTAGCGTCAGAAGTAGAACTGGATTTTGATAAGATAGTTTTGGCTGAAAAGGAAGTTAATCGACTCATAATAGAAGGACGAAAAATATTCCATCATTCATTCTCCTCACTGAATGAAGCCAAGAAGGAATTCCCTGGTTTGAGAGCCAATGAACCACGGCTGACCAATGTCGATAAAATTACTGTAGTTGAAATCGAAAACCATGATCTTTCTGCCTGCTCTATGGAACATGTCAGTAATCTATCTGAGTGTATATTTTTTTTGGTAACTAATATGTCAATTAATGGCTCTGATTATGAGATAAGGTTTCTGGTTGGTAAAAGTGCGATAGATGAAGCAGTCAAAATGACAGAAAAAATTAATATTATTTGCAAACAAGTAGGATCAAATTATAATACTGTAGAAGCGACTATTAAGAAGCTCTTAAGAGAAAGAGAACATTATCACAACCAGTTAAAAAAATTAACAAATAAGGTACTGGTTGATATACCGATTCAGCACTCTGATAAACAGGATATAACTGTAGTATCCAAAATCTTCGACAATATGGATTGGCGAACTATTCAAAACTTCGTAGCAGAAAGAATACTTGAAGCAAGAACAATTGTTATTCTAATTAATACAGATGACAATGATATGGCAAATCTTGTATTTGCAAGGAGTGATGACGTTAATCTAGATTGTCCTAAAATTTTTGAAGACCTTAGAAAGGATCAGAAAATAGGGAAGGGCGGTGGTAAGCCAAATTTCATGAATGCAAAAATAACAAAAACAATGTCACATCAAATTGTAGAAGGTCTAATCAGTAAATCGTTAAAGTATCTATCCTCCTAAATTGGTTTTAGAACTCATAATTGCTAGAACAACCCCTGAATGAAAGCTAGCGAATTATTGATAGCAACAGACCATTACAGTGTCATGCATTGTTCTTAGACCAAATCATAAGGAAGCATATATATTTTTACTAGTTTCAATTATAACAATTTGAACAATTAATTCTCAAAATAATTCACCAACGAGTCTTGTCCAGATATATCCTTAAGATCAGACACTACAACACCCATTCTCCTGATATTGTCAACAGATATGGAATTGTTGTTAATCATCTCCTTTATAATAAATAATGAATTCTTGTGCAATTCGTCAAAGGATGCTGAGTATAGTTTTAGACTTTTCGAAAATGAAACATGCTGGAGGTTTTCTAAAATCAAAATTATAGTAAGGATCCTGAAAGCCTGTCCTTTATTCCTTAAATTTTCATATACAGATGTACAAAGACTGGCAGCTGTCAAGTTAATCTGTTCAAGGTTAGCTATATCTTTTTTTAGGGTAACTATTTTACCTATTTGTTTTGATGTTCCCCGAACTTTTATCTGAGAATAGTCGATTGCATTTGATGCGTTTACCAGAAAAGTTGCAGTTTTGTAGCCCAAGGCATCCCTCAATTCAAAAATACTCTTATTTGAAATATCCGAAATGGAGTCAATTCCCAATGATTCCAGCTTCTTGGCAGTTTTTGGACCTACTCCCGGTATATCCTCAATCTTACAATTTGATATAAAGTTCTTGGCATCCTCTCGACTAACAACCGTTATTCCATTGGGTTTATTGATACCTGATGCTATTTTTGATATTAGCTTATTAGGTCCCACTCCAATGGAACAGGTCATATTGATCTGGTCTTTGATATTTTTTTGCAGCGAGTTAGCAAAAATTTTTGCATCATCAAAATCCGAATTGGTGATCTTTGTAAAATCCACATAACACTCGTCGACACTGACTTGTTCAAATAATTCTCCATAATTCTCAATTATCCTCATGGCGTTTCTGGATATCTCATGGTAGTATGGCATATCAGTAGGAAGAAATATTGCTTCTGTGTCCTTTAGTTTTGACTTTGCTAGTCTAATTGGCATTGCCGCCTTAACACCGTATTTTCGTGCTTCATAATTGCAGGTACTGACCACCCCGGAATCCTCTTCTCGTCCTGAATATACGCAAACAACACTTGCAATATTTCTTAATTCTGGCTTCCTTATTTCTTCACACTGTGCATAGAAATAATCAAAATCAATATGAAATATTATTTTTTTTCCTATCTCATTTAAGGAAATATTCTCATTCAATACTATTTCATTAAATAATTCTTGGAATAAAAAATTATTCCAGCTTGTGCTATAACATATGTGAAAGGTGGAATTTTTATATTTCAATGGTAGGAATAGTGTTTGAGACATGTTATGATATTATCTTATAGTCAATGAATTAATTTTCTTGTTGATGATTTTAGTAATTTTTTCGACATTCCGTAAATATAAAAGATTACCAATAAGTCTTGGATTCAGTTTTGGCAAGGTCAATATACCGGCATAAAAAATATGTTTTACTCTCATCGCTTTTACTTTTGATATTCGTAACTCCTCTTGGAAGCATTAAACTTTTGCCTGCTGGCGCAGAAACTCAGGCAAAAGGCGATTCTGCCGATACTAAAGTATCAGATACCGATAATAGTAACATAAAGGATAGTGATGTCCCGGTCGCCAAGATGGTTTATAAGAATAGGTCTTATGAAATGTCACCATTCATAGTTGTGGAAAATGAAGATTTGAAAAGACTCAATTTTCCACAATTACCTGATGATTCCCAACCCGTAGTCCAGATATCACCAGACGATACTATTTCATTTAGTTTTTTAACAAAACCAAGAGAAATGAATGCCTTTTTTGTTGACTATGACGCAGACACAACAGAAATGACTCCTCTTCATAGAGTAGGAAAAAATCACTTCAGTTTTGATGATGTAAATGGACCAAATACTCTAGAGCTCAGGGTAATATATCCTGACGGGAAATATGTGACGTATACATGCTTAATAGAAGTTAAGAAGCCCGAAGTAAAAGAAGTAAATCTAACATCGGACAATAATGGAATAATGAATAGTACTGATGGTTCATATGGAAATGTTCCATCATATGATCCTGATTCATCTGGTTTTGATCAGATATCTCCAACAGAGGAACACGTACTAAATCAATATGATAATAAGGTAAGTTTGGGCAATGTTGAACAACATGACCAAAATGCAGACTTAGATCTGCTAACTAGTGATCAAAAGCCGACAAACACTTGCGAATATAATGAAATCCCAATAGTTAACGTACAAAGTGACCGAAACATCAACAACTCTGACGTGAACTCTAATTCGACACATAAACCAAGGTGGGCTGCAATGGATCTGGGTCAACAACAAAATATATGTGGTATTAAACTAACTTTTGCAAACGTAGACAAGGAGATAAAATTCTTCACACTAGAATTCTCAAATGATGGAAAACAATATACCCCAGCTGAATATTACTCAACAACAGGCACTAACTCGCCTTCAGAAATTTATGACCTAAAAGAAGGCCCTGTTAAGGCACGATTTATTAAAATAACTGAATTGGATATAACCGATTCAATGGAATGGATTTCAGATCTTAAAGTTTTGGGAAACACTGAACTATGAAATCCATCTATGACCTGAAAATCTATTCCACCAAGCCCTTCTTTTTAAAAGTTCTTTGTTGAATTCCGTATAGAATTTATTTTATCTAATAAATAATAGATTTATTGGCCTATCCTGTTATTGTTGAAAAGGACGGTATAAAGATCAAACCTGAAAATATGATCGTTGATAAAATGTATTACTGTATTTACGACAACAAAGTCTATATTTTTTACAAAGATGAAGAAAATCTCATGCACTGTTACGAAGTCGATGATCCTCCTGTAGTTCAAGAAATAATCAATAATCCAGATAAATTGGAAGACATTCTGCTAAAGCATTCAAAGGAATGATAAATCAATAGCTAATATATTAAGGATTATACGAATTTTTGGTATATTGGTAAGTATTTAACTTTTAGTTATCAGATAATAAGTGATCGAGTTATAAGCAAATTTGATGAAGTAGAACTCTTATAAAGTTCTGTGAGTGTAACGTCCTTGGAGTCTCGGCATATATCTCCTAAAGAAGGCTTGGTAGGGATAGTAGACGATGACTCGGACATTAGCATGCTATTTGCAGACGCTTTGCGTGGGGTTGATGGCGGAATTTCGATTTTCACTTTTAATGACTCTTTAGAGGCTCTAAAGCATTTTACAAAAAATAAAGAAAAATATATTCTAGTTATTTGCGATCTAATGATGCCTGGTCTAAACGGATTGGATCTAGTAAAGAAGATAAAAAAACTTAGTCCTAAAACCAGAACCATGATAACCAGTGGGTATGAAATTGAACCTGGTGAACTTCAAACCGACATAAAGAAGGGAATAATAGACAGAATTATTCAAAAACCAATTAGTATGAACGGTTTACGTCAGGAAGTAAAAAACCAAATTAACTCTTGCCATTTAGGAATTTCCGACTAGATTTCGTAAAGAGATACAGCAAACTAACAATAATATGTAGTGGTTTATGTAGTAGATTACAATATTCGTTTTTAGTAAAGGGACTATTCTCTTTTCCTTCTATTCGAGTAAATAGATTGCATTCTAGCATTCTAATATTAATGGAATTAGATTTCATGAATAAGATCCTTAAGGTTCCTCTTTGGCTTTGGTACAAGCATCTTTACTGGATATCCTATACAAAGAATGGAGGACGGGGAGAGATCTGTACC
>JBKPGB010000217.1:0-16122 GCA_046729135.1 Thermoproteota archaeon
TTGACTAGGTGACTCACATTTGTATTAACCAATGTTGTATTGAAAAATTTCCTAAAGGCATGAAACATGGCTTTATCTCGCCTTTGATATTGATTTTCATGTTGATTTCTTAGATTGGCTTTTATCAATAACTGTCTAATCACTGTATTGACATTATTTTCTCTAAGTCGTTGTACGCCATTTATTGACTCTTCATTAAATTTGCTAAAATCGTTCCTAACTAACGGACTCTCTTTTGTCAGAATTTCTCCGGCATCTTTTCGATACTGCAAATAGGAATCTATTTCCTTAGCACATTCTGGCGTGCAAAAGGTTACGTATCTGGAATCTTTGCTATATGGGTATATAGTAAATTTATACAAGCCGTACTCTTCGATTTTTTCGATATGTTTCAGCTTCAATTCAAATAAGGCACTTTTTCTTATTCCTGTGCTACTATAGATTAGTATCATTACCCTTGTCCTAGGCTTTGCGATACTGAGCATTGCTTTCAGGTCATCTCGGCTATATGCCTTATCCTCCTCGGTATTGGATTCTTGCTCTTCATAGAATTTTGAAATTTTTTTGACATTTAAAATTATGTCATTTGATTGTACGAAAGTAGAGATAGGAGCTATTCTACCGACTTGGGAGGATTTGCTAAGCCCTTTTTCTTTCATCCAAACTATGTATTTTATTATGAGATTTTGTATATCTGCTGGATTCATATGAAGTAATTCAACTAATTTTAGTTCCGCAAATTCTTCAAAATATCCTATGTAGTTCTTGTACATTTGTTTGGTTTTCTGTGATTTATTATCACTAAAAAACTCCTCAATCGGTTCCATCTTTGTAGTTAATTCTAAATTCATTGATTTATATAGAGCTTGTCATTTTAATATACTTTTCCCAGCATTAAAGAATAATTTAATGTGGACTTGCCTACATATATGATTTAGTTTAGTTTCTTTATTAAACTTGTATTAACAAGTTCCCCTAAATTATTTAATGAGAAATTTGGAATCTCATTTTGATTTGAAGCTTCTTGTAGGCTGAATATAGAATTAGTGAGCCTTATCGTAATCATTCCCAAAGTATTTGCGAGTTGTATATGTGTGTCAAGTCTGTCTCCAACAAGTACAGTTTCTCCTGCACTCTTTTTTAAGGTATTTAGAATCAATCTAAAAATTTCTTTATCAGGTTCCCTATTCTCTTCATATGAGAAAATACAACAATTAAAGTACCTATCTAATTCATATTTTTCAAAGACTCCTAATATTTTCTCCTCTTGGCTGATAATAATTCCTATCCTAAAATTTTTAGACAGAATATCTAAGGTGGATATTGCGTCATCGTATGGATATAAAAAATGCTTCTCAGCAAATTCAATTGATGGAAGAATATATTTTAAAATCATTTTTTCATATCCTGTTGGCATCAATACCCTACAAATTTGAATAACCAATTCTTCAATCCCATCTTTTACCAATTTCCTACTCTTTATAATATCGTACTTGATTGCTTCATAATTCCTACTATCAATTCTTGCGCCAAATTGATTTAATAAATACTCTAATCTAGAATCAATATAGGAATAGAAATTTTTTTCATCTATTAATATTCTTCCCGCAAGGAATATAAAATTCAACATCTTGTTTCACCATATTTCAAGTATTGCCAAATTAATCTTTATTATCAAAATAAAAAATCAATGTTCAATTTAGGTCTACGTTTTTCTTTTAATTTCAATATATGATTCTCTAAGAAGGACAAAAATTATAGAAAAAATTGTTACTGCTGTTGAGAGATGAATTGCAACTATAATAGGATTCAATTTGGTCGATACAACAAAAATTCCCATAACAATTTGGGCAATAATCAATGAGGTAACAATTATCACCACCAATTTATTTAGACTCCAATAGCTTTTTCTAATGAAAATTAAGGATATACCGGTAAAGATAGCAGCAATTATAGCCACAAGTCTATGAAAGTGTTCATAGAAGAATTTCTCCGGAGGATGCGCAAAACCATTTGGACATAAAGGCCAATCTGGGCATGCAAGACTCTTATTTAAAGATGAAATATAAACACCAATAAGCATAGTTGCGTAAATTAGACTCAAGGATATAAACGGCAATATTAAATTTAAAAGCTTGATATTTCTCATATGCAGTTACTTATTGATTTATCATCTTCGGTTTACTAGATCGTAAGACATTGCATCGGTTGAAAATAATTCATGGAATTTGTAGAAACTGAGGGGAAGCGGATTCATAATAGTTCTTCGTCTATCTTTTCAATTTTGTCAACATAACTAGTACAATTACATCCCATTATCAAGCATTTACCTACGTCGAATAGGGAGTTTTTTCTATCTTTTTTCTTTTCTAGTGCATGTGCTACATAAACATGACCACAATAATCGCAGTTCACAGATAGAAAAAACTAAAGCGTCTGTTATTAACATTTTCAGTGTCAATTCATTGAAACTCAGTAAGTTTAGACAATTTTTATTTCAGTTCTGTTTTTATATAATAGATCGATATTCTATTTACGAATATGGCGATATACAATGAATATTAATGAATTCATTTCTACTTTGCCGAGTTCGATTCTTAAAGGCAATAATATCAAATTGCCAGATAATGTGATACGAAGAATGTTCAAACTTGCACGTCTTGATAAGAACGATATTTTTTATGATCTTGCTTGTGGATATAGTGATGCAGTATACATCGCGTCGATCGAATATAAAGTGAAAAAGGCTATAGGAATTGAAAAAAGAAAAACTGCAGTAACAGAAATAGTAGAAAAGACCCAAGCATTAAAAAACGTTAAAGTGATCATTAACGATATACGTAGAGTAGATATCTCTGATGGTAATGTGTTTCTTCTTTGGTCTAATGATGATAGAATCATAAAAAAGATGATTGGAAAATTCTCTACAGAGTTGAAAGATGGCAGTAGGATAATTTCGATATTGTCTCCACCGGGTCTGATTGTGCCGAATATAATTGATTTTCCTTTTTTTGTGTCCCGTACACCGTTCAAGTTTGCAAAGAGTATCGAAGAACAGATCAAGGTTGTTTACGGTCAAAAATGTCTGGATTTTACAGCGGCGTGGCTATTAGGAGACAAATATTTGGAAAGTTTGGAGCTTGTACCAGCTCAGTATAAGAGATTTCTCAACATTCTATACGCCATGATAATCTGGATAAACGCGTGGAACATGAAGGTATCATGTGAAGATGAAATTCCACCACCAGTTGAATCATACCTGGGTATTCTAAGAACATTCTTCAACTTGGACTTAACGTCCTTAATTGAACATTAAGATTAGATGTAAGTAAAAATTACAGTCTTTCGTCATAATTTAATATTTATATTATCACCATCCAAACCATCCCAATTTCTTAAAATACCAAACCATTACTGATGAAGGGACTATAGCAATTATTAGTAAGGTTATGAATGAAGTATATGGACCAAGGAAATCTGGACTGCCAGTGATAATACCACCTGGTAGGTTAATATTCATTCCATAATATGTACCAATTACTGTTGCAGGAATGGAAAGAGTAAACAGAATAGTAAGAAGAGACAATATCTTATTTGATTTTTCCGTGCTTAACATGAAATCAGTATCCTTGAAAATTTCAATAGTTTCTTTAGATTCTTCAAGAACTTCAAGAACCTTTTCTGTATGATCTCTGACATCATCGTAATAATCAGTTAAATCTTCTTCAGAAAATCTTTGCATTTCTTTGCTTAGTTCCAATATTATTCTCCTCAATGGAACAACTACTCGCCTAAGAGTTGTTATCTCTCTTCGCAATAATGAAATGTCCCTTGCTACTGCAACTTTCTCATCAAATACTAAATCTTCTATGTCATCTAAATTTCCTTCAAGTTTCATTAAAACATGTAACAAATCATCAACCATAAGATCTATTATACTATGCAATAGATAACCCGATGATGAGCCCATGAATATCTCCTTCTGTTTTTCATTATCTTTACAGAGATTGAACATTTCAATAATTGGTTTTAGTTCCCCTTGCTGTACTGTAATAAGATAATCAGGGCCGGCAAATATTGCAAGCTGAGTAGAACGCGGAATACTCTTATCTTTATCCACAGTTGGAAAGTGTAATATTATGAAAATATGATCCTGATATCTGTCAATTTTGGGTATTTGTATTTTGGAAAGACTATCCTCAACATTAAGTTCATGAAATGGATATTTTCCTTCCAACATTTTTAATTTTTTTCTAGTAGGTTTTTGGATATCTATCCAGATCAGATTCTTATTAGTAATTGATTCAAGTGGATCAGAATATTCAATCTTTGTCATCTGCCCTCATTCTTAATTATCACTAAAAAGTTGAAATATTGTATATTAAGATATCTAATTATTGGACAAATAGCAAAAAATTAACTTAAAATAATGCAGAATTATTTTTATGTTCATGGCAAAGGTAGTCGTGGGAAAAACTTCAGATATTGAAGAAGGCAAGTTGGTGCATATAACAGCTAGTGGAAAGGAGCTCGTAGTAACAAAATTGGACGGAAATTATTATGCAATTGACAATATCTGTACTCATGCTGGAGCAGAGCTTCATGAGGGAGAATTGAGCAATAGTGAATTAACGTGTCCATGGCATGGAGCAAAATGGGATATTAAAACAGGAAGTTTGATTTCGTTTCCTCAAAAATTAAAACCATTGCAGAGTCACAGTGTCTCGGTAGAAAATGATACACTGTTTATAGAAGTGTAGATTTGAAGTAAGTCCGAGCATAATTTGTGGTGCTTATATTTTTGTATTGATTGAAAAAAGTAATATGTCCTGGTACCTAACGTTTACTTAATACTATACTTTACTAAACCAACGTACAATAATGCTCATACTGTCTTAATTAGAATTTAAATATCAAACTAAACTCAATCAGGTGTAACCAATTATAATATTCTTTTCTATTTTTAAATATTTTAGGTATCACGATATAATCCTCGAAGACTTTAAATCGTAATTCTCAGTTTTCATGTAAAGAATTATTGATTTATATAGACTTGCACTAAATATGGCATAACTGAATCAAAGATATGAAGCTTGATGTCCCGAGATTTACAGAAAGATTTGGATCGGTAAGTCTACATGGAGTTCAACGTGTGTACGAATTGGATTCTGGACACAAGAACAAACATCCAAAAACTGAATCTGAAGTAATTCGTTCCATTGATGATGAAACCATTTCCAAAATAGAGTCAGAAATGTCAATTGTGATTCCTATAAAAGGAGAACGCTTAAAGCTTTTAGAAGGAGTACTTAGCGGTGTTCCTCATGATTGTTTAACAATAATCGTATCAAACAGTCCTAGAGAACCAATTGATAGGTATAAACTAGAAAAACAGGCCTTTGAGCAATTTAACAGATTCGCAGAAAGAAGATCAGTAATCATACATCAAAAGGATCCGGGTCTTGTAAAGGCTTTAGAGGAAGCTGGGTATACAGATCTTTTTGATTCAGATCATAAAATACGCAATGGTAAAGGAGAGGGGATGTTTATTGGCATGCTCCTTTCAAAAATGATGGGAAAAAAATATGTTGGATTCGTTGATTCTGACAACTATGTTCCTGGTGCAGTGAATGAATACACAAAAATATTTTCGTCTGGGATTGCGTTATCGAGAACACCTTACACTATGGTTCGTGTATCATGGATATACAAACCAAAGATTTCCGAATCTGGTGTAAGATTTTCCAAACTAGGCAGGGTTTCTGAAATGACAAATCAATTCTTGAATTTCATGATATCATACTATACTGGATTTGAGACAGAAGTTATCAGAACAGGAAATTCTGGAGAACATTGCATGTCTATTCAGTTGGCAGAATTATTAACCTACTCGTCTGGTTTTTCCATCGAACCCTATGAAATAGTTAATTTGTTGGAACAGTTCGGTGGAATCACCCCGCCTGAACACAAGGACACTATGGAGAAGGGAGTAGAGGTAATGCAAATCGAAACGCGGAATCCACATTTTCACGAGGAAAAGGGAGATTTGCATATAAAGGAGATGTTCTTGCAGGGTTGGGGAAGTATTTTTCATAGCAAGTTATGTCATCCAGAATTGCGTGAAAAATTAAAGGCGGAGCTAATTTCAAGGGGAATATTGGAAAAAGTAAAAGAGCCCCCAGAATTACCGAAAATGGGACCGTTCAAGGATCTCGATATCTTGAAATTTGAAAAAATTTTAAAGGAACAAACCAATACTTTTACAATTTTCGAATGAAAGCGTGACTAGAAAAAATCTCATGCAATTCAATATTAGACTCCTTATTGGGGATAAGTTTATTATTTACCAATAATATCACAAGTCTCGTTTTTCATTATCTTACGTATAATCAACAGTGGTGTTCCTACCAAAATTGGAATACTTATTGCAATAAATAAGCTTTGAAAAGGAGCGAGTACAGAGACCGCAGCACTAGTACTAACTCCGACAAGGATTGAAAATAAGCTCCCTGCACACGTAGGACAACCTATGAATAATCCACTGAATATGCCAAAAGTTGAAACAATTGGAAATTTTCTTTGAGACTGATCTCTAACTATTCTCAGAAAGCTTACATTTAATGCAAAATTAAAGCCAACTAATGACGAGACGATAATTGCAAGTATTAGATTCAATGGAATTATCAAAATGGAAAACAATTCGGTAGGTTCTATCGTGATCATTGGAACATAGCCAGGATAATTGCAACACAGTGTGACAAAAACAGATGGGGCAGTATTTCCTACAACATCATCGTGATAAATAAGAATTTGAGATAAGAAACCAAAGAAAATCCCATAAACAATAGATGAAACAATAAATATTCTCCAGTAAGTTTTGTTTGTCAAAATCATAGAAATGTATCCAAGATAACTCTTCTTAGGCTCTGGCTTCAATGATTCAGAATGGAGTATCAAATAAGATCCATATCCAATTGAGACCAACGAAACCAATATTAAGAAAAAAACGGCAATCGCCAAGTTATACAATTTTCCTATGTCTGTTAATGATTGATTTGAACTAAATAATGAATATAAAGAGATAGCAAAAATTATGGAAAAAGCGCTGATTGAAATAATACGAATACCTCTATTTCGCAGCGACTGATAATTCTCGAACATGGCAACCAAAAGTAAATTGATTTATAGAAAACAAATCAATCTATATTAAGTTAATTCAAATAACAATGGGCTCTTGGATAAAGTCTAAATTTATCGGCGTATAAAAAAAAATATGGGCGAAACTTTCACAAGTGAAGGATTTGTTACAGCCTCGATAAGCTTTATTGGTTTCGTTGATAAACTTGGACTTGAGGGACTTCTTACTTTAAAATCCGACGACGGAAGAGAATTTCCTATACGTGCATTTTCGGGAGAAGTCGCAAGGCATATCCTGAGGTTTAAAGAAGGAGACAAAAGTACCATACCCACTATTTATAACCTTATTGAAGAAATATCATCATTGCAGGATTTATTATTGGTTGAGGTGAGAATTTACAGAAACGGTCCTGTATTAAGGTCTAATCTTTATTTCAAAACTCGGAAGGAGATAATTACTTTAAGAAATTATCGTGCCTCGGATTCTATAGCCCTAGCTGCATTTTTTGATGTACCAATCAAAGTCAGAAAAAATCTGTTTGAAGAAACAATTGAGCAATAATTTATCTGATTTAGGTAACTATTGTGAATAGTTTGTTAAATCCAATACCCTTCTTGACCTCCATCGCAACCCTCCGTCCAATACCAAATGTTTGACCGTAAGAATATTTTGTGTACGGAGACGTTGTTGCCATTATTGGATTTCCAGGGACTCTCAGAGAGACGTCGTAAACAACTATGTCTAATTCAGGTGTAACAATACTCTGTAGTGAAAATGGTCCAATAATTCCAGGTGGATATTCCTTTCTCACCGCTTCTGCAAATCTGTCACCCAGTTCAAATACCATTTGTAACATAGACTCCCTGATACTTGCAGGGGTATGGCCTATTTCTATATGTTTTACATCCGTATCAAATTCTAGTTGTTGTTTTGCGGGTAGTGCGTTTAGATCATTCAGATTAGTTTGAAGTCTTCGCTCAATACCTAAAAATTCGGTTTCCGGAGTTAAAGGCGAGCAGAAAAAATTAAAATTAAAATAGGTACCTATGACAAATTCTTCGATTACAGATAATTGCAAATCTTCCTCAGTGATAACTTTTTTTCTTATCCTATCTTTAGATTTTTCCAGATAATCTTGTGCAGAGCTAACCACAAAAAATGCTCTTTCTAGCTTTCGTGTAGATTCTTGAATCTTCACAATGGCCAATCCGTTAATTTCAGAATAATTTTTGTAAATCGTAGGATGAGATATTTGTGCGCGTTCTAATAAAAAGTACTGATTTTTTTGATTACCCCTTTCTTCTGCACGAAATAAGTTCCTATTTCCAAAAATTGGTAACATCAATTCGTTTTCAATGGAATCGTACCCGACATATGCAGTGAATGCCCTGTGAGGTACTACTATGCTATTAATTTCCCTGAGTTTGTCTTGATTTTCTCTAAAAACTAAATCCGAGAATTTATCTACCAAGATTATCTCATCTGCCAATCTTTTGAACCTCAAATATGGTAATTCTCTTCCTTTTTGACAAATGCATACTGTTCTCAACCCTTCATCCTTTGCCCCATCCATTATTTCCAATGCTGAATGACTGCCTATAACTGCCAAATGTATATTTTTTACATCATACTTGATTACAACCTTAGATATTGAATCAGTACTAATCATGTTTATGCATGCAGAAGATTCTGTTATAAATAAAATTTTCCAAAAAATAATCTATAATTTACAATTAATGATTATCCAATATTCCTTTAATTAGATTACCCACTCTTTTCCTTATTAATAGCTCCTTCAATGGCTTTCCTAAGTTCATCATCATTTTTATTTGTGTAGTCTATTCCTAACGATTCCGCTAATTCTTCAAGTTTCTCACGTCCCATCTTATCTTTACCCTTAATTTGCTCCAGTTCTTTTTTAGCTTCAATTCTTGCCTTTTCATATTCTGCTGTGGCTTTTCCAAATGATCTGGCTAATTCAGGAATTTTCTTGACACCAAAAAATATCACCACAATAATAACTATGATGAAAATCCATTCATATCCAAATGGTACTTGCAAGATTGCACTATGAATACCATTCATAAGTACAAGATAGTTATAGTTGAGATTTAAATGTTCATGCCATTTTTGTAATTTTTATCTTAATATACCACTCATTTCATTTCGTCTAATTGCTATTATGCCGACAGCGTAGAGGACAATCATAGGTAGTGCTACAAACCACATTGTGACCCCGCTCCATCTGGTGTTATTACTGCACCAAAAAATAGTTATTATTACAATGCAAATTATTATGTGAATTAACCTTATTCTCAGTTCATCAATATGTCCAGCTATTGACATCTCAGATGAAGACATCACAATATTCGAAAACATGTAATCTCGATATAAAAATTATATTGAATTATCGACTCATATTTAACAAAAGCTTGCAAATGAATACTTGTTATAAAACTTTTTAATAGAATTTAAGATCATTTACATTTCTTAGTAGAATAAATAAAATGATTCAACTTTTATGAATATAACCCCTTGCCATACATAATGAGATCTTGGCACTAAAGGAAATATTACTTCCTCAAGAGAACATAATGTTCAGAACAAAGACAAAACTAATATGTACGCAAAAAAAATACAACATCATAATTACAAATCTCCGAATACTACTATATTCTGAAAGAGGACGTTTTTTTAAATCTCCAGATGTGATTAGCGAAAGGCTTGAAAGCATTTATGGAATAGAATACAATGAAGAGGGAATATTATTCAAGAGTTCCAAAATTAGAATACAGGGTGGCATAAAGTTTGAAATAAGCGGACCGATTTCAGAAGTCAAGCCAGTTTTCAATTTTATTCAATCAATCGTTAATAGACCCGAAAATCCATTAATTAGAAGGGTGGATGATTGATAATAATTGATATCATGTCCCCTCTCCCTCGCCTAACGGTATCTCAACCCTAATTAAGATTCTTACTTTCATAGTCTTGTTGTGGTATTCCGACAAGGCACCTACAATTGTAAGAAAATATTCTAAATCAATTCTTCGTTATTTCAAGGTTGGATCACATATAGGACTAACAATAAACCCTTATCAAGGATGTCATCACAGGTGTGGATACTGTTATGCAACATACAAATGGTCACCAGATTTTTATGACAAGATCTATGGGAAAATTAACGCCCCGGAAATATTAGAATCAGAATTAAATAAGTTGAAAAATACGTCAATATTACCTGTAATGATATCATCTGCAACAGATGCCTACCAGTATGCAGAAGCAAAATTTGGCATTACAAAAAGGTGTATTCAGGTATTACAACAGTATCAAATTCCATTTTATGTTTTCACCAAATCATCTCTTATTGAACGAGACCTAGATCTATTTCGTAATTATAGTGATAATTGTTTTATAGTTTGGTCGATAACGACTATTGATGAAAAAATAAAACGTATTATGGAACCAGGAACGCCACCAACAATAAGAATTTTTGACACGATAAGAAAATTTATAGATTCTGGAATTAAATGTTGTATTAACATTGATCCTATTATTCCTTTTATTACTGATGGTGAGGAACATCTAGGATCAATCGTTGATAATTGCCAGCAATTAGGTTTAAGGTATATATCTGGTTCAGTTCTGCGACTAAGACATGATATATGGGCTAGAATTAAGGAGATTCTTGAATTATTTGGAATTTCGTGGGCTATTAGAGAATATGAGAGAATATATGGGTTCCAAGAGCCTTTTTTCCATGAAAATAATTTGAGTGCAAATAGAACATATACTGATAAAGTAGTGAACAATCTCAAAGACGAGATTTCAAAAAGGAATATAGCATTTGGTTTCAACCAACTGATAGAACAAATTACTCAACTGAGACAGGGCTATGCAATTTCTTTAAAACAATGCAAGATGAGCGAATTTGTTTAGAGCACACTTTCAAATTACAAATTTTAGAAAAAAAAATTGTTATCTGGTGAGAAAATTTAAAAAGGGAGTTTTGTACTTAACCGACCCTTTTCATCTTTGAGCCACATCTTGGGCATGAGGCTTCTCTATGTTTTGTTCCACAACTCATACAGTAATAGTTAACTGAATTTCCCGAAAATGGGGATGATAGAGAACCAAACATACCGCCTCCAGAGCCCATTTTCTTCATCATTCTATAACGCATATAGAAACTCAACACAAGAAACACAGCTATAATGACGACCCATGATAGCGGAAATGGAACGAACATAGATATTGTTATGCTGATGCCTATTGAGATTACGATCCATAATAGCTGTTGCGTAAGGAATTCTTTATTTTCCATATTTCAATATATTAATTGATTAAACTAGATTATTAAGGTTAACTATTTTGAAATCAATTTATTAATTATATACCATATTTTTATGACAGTACTTTGTCATGTTGAACTTTCAAACGTTCTTAATATACTTCTTTTTGCAGAGATAATTCCTAAACAATTATTTCCTTCATTAACCTAAATTTCCGATTTCTCTATCTTACAACAAAGTTTTCTAATCTTAGAAATCAGGTGGTAATTATTGAAATATTAAGCAATCATCAAAACGAAGTACCAACCTTAACCTGTCAAAATATCTGATAGTTCGAGTGCAAATACTGAATTAAGATATTTCATCTAACAACAATTCTGAACATATTTGTTAACTTGGGGTGCCCGTACAGCTTTTTCCAGATTAATATGCCCATGTATGCTGAAACAAGCGATACAGGTATTAATATAGGTAGGATAAATTTCCACAAAAGTTGTTCAAATATGATTACACTTTCAAACGTAATTAGATCTATTCCAAAGAAGGCTTTGAACATATTCACTGACCATGGAAAATAGAATGTGATGAAGAAGAGCGAGATGGCAATTGAAAAAATGATACGTTTGTAGTCGTTATTTGAAAAAATACGAAATAATTTGTTATTATTTTTGGTATAAATAGAAACTATATCTAAAGATAAAGGTATCAGAATGTTTAAAAGATAAAAAGGAAGTAAACCCACAAAATAAATATTTGAAATGATTGTGGCTAATGATTGTACCGTGATTAAGGTTGCAGCTACAACTGTCATTCGAAAAGGAAAGGATATGCTTTGTACAGAGTAAAAAACTATAGCTGTAAATGCAGCAGGGAGAGATAATCCCAATACCAACGCAACTGTTGGAGAAGGATTAAAATCAAAGTATTGACCATCGGAGAAAGGAAGTGTAAACATAAACACTAAGTTAATCAAAATCATCCAAAGAATTCCATAACAAATCATTTCAGATATTATCCTGAATCTATTATTGGTTTGATACAAGTGGGTTCCAATTAGTGCACCAATTATCGAAAGCAGCATTCCGCTTATCAACATCAAATGTGGAGGACTCAATAGACCATCAAATCCAAAATTTGTGTGCCACCAATTATCAAATTGACCAGAAAATACTTCCACCAGACATCCTAAGGCAATTAACTTCAATGGATTAGGAATTTTATGATAAGCGGAAAATGGTTTCATTATCGGATTGTCATGTCTTATTGAAAATATTATTCCTGCAACTGTAGCAATTAAGGATAAGCCTACTCCAGAATATAACACTGAATGTGGGGGAGTAAAGAATGATTCAACATTAACAAGGCCATGCCATATAATATCCCAGTTAGCAGCTCCAACCTGTAGCGCTACGCCTATCGATACAAGAAAATAAACCCAAATTAAGTTAGAAGATAATTCTTCATTCATTAAGTTCAAAATATAGAATAAGCTTATTTTTCACAAATTTATTCTTATCAGAGCCAAACAATTCAATATTTTTAGATTTAGACGACGATATTCTTATACATTCTAAACTATGTAATAAAATAGAGGGTGAATTTGTGCTGGATTTTTTTGAAATGGAAAGGGTGCTGGAAGAATTGGCACGTTCGTTCGCCGCTCCAAGTGCAACAACGTGGTTTAAAGTAGCAAGCAATAAGACACCAACCCTTGATGAATACAGAACGAAGGTAGTTGAGTTTATGAACTTGTTTGAGTCTTCGCTATCATCAGGATATCAAAATAATCCAAATTCAAAGGATATCTTGGTTTTCGTCAAGAATGGAGTTAGGAACCAAGCCACTGCAGTTTTAGCAGGCAAAAACAAAGATGTAGAAAAAAGATACAAGTATTATGTAAATCATGGATAATCACTTTGGAACTAGCTCAGGGACACCAATAATTAATGGGTTGATTCAAACTAACGAGGTTAAAGGTAACAATTGAATCAAATTACACTAATGTCACATTAGTAAAATAATGGATTAATTATGAATAAGCATGAATCAACTAAGAAGAATAAAATTACAGGTAAAGAATTATCCTCGCAAGACGAAGTTAATATCAAGCTGGATACTCTAGTTGAATTACTAGTCAGTAAAGGGATCTTAAGCAGAAGGGAATTTGAAAGAATGTCAACTATGAGATTGCACGAGATTTCAAAAGCAAGGGCATTTGAGGATCTAGATGAAGAGATTTAACATGAATAAATTTATTGAACCATGTAAGGATGGCAGTTTTCTTATCAATCAATCTTAATTTCTATCTTGGCTTCCACAACGTGATTATTATTCACTACCTTTTTGATAAAAGAGAAAACGAATCTCGGAACGTAAAAAATTACTCTAAACTGCCTTCATTCTCTTAAAAGAGAAGATTCCAATCAGAGTCATAATTAGGGTAAACAATAGCAATATTTCAATATCCAGTTCAAAAGAATACGTTCCCAAATGTAGTATACTGTTTCTTAATGCATCTACTGAATATGTAGCTGGATCCACAAGAGTAATGAACTTTAGCCACGCCGGTAAATTATCTATTGGAAATAGCGCACCGCTTAGGAAAAATAATGGAAAGACAACAAAACTAACAATTAATTGAAAGCCTTCCAAACTCTCAATATAACTTCCAAATGTTAGACCCAGCGATGTCAAAGCAAATGAGAGTATCAAAACAATTGATATTATTTGCAGTAATGATAGTGCATTATAATTAATCCCTAACGCCACACCAATTATTAGAATGATAGCGACCTGAAAAAGCGAAGTTGTCATACCACCAAGAGCTTTACCAATAAAAACAGTAGTTCTACTTGATGGAGCAACCATTACACTTTTGAGAAAATCAAATTTTCTATCCCAGATTATATAGGAACCAAAAAAAACAGAAGTAAAAATCACGGACATACAAATAATCCCCGGAAAAATAAACTTTTGATAATCTGTTCCTATTTGCAGATTCGTTGATCCAAGACCAGATCCTATGACAAATAACCATAGTAATGGTGTAAAAGTGGAGGCAATTAGTCTACTCCTCTCACGTAGAAAGACCTTAAATTCTCTAAGCCATAATGCATAAAGTTGTCCGAGTATTATTTTTAAATTATGATCTCTTGTACTCAGCATATCTTTGCATAAATCCCCCTTCAGGACTGTCTCCGGATAAAGAATCCCCGGAAAATTTCAGGAATACATCATTCAACGTAGGTTTCTTATATTCAATCGATTGTACATCCTCTAAATCTTTTATCAACCTGTGCAGATTTGAACTTACCTCATCCATGTAAATAATTACAGAATTTTCATTTTGCTCTACTCTATGCACAAATTCGAAATGAGTAAAATCTTTGGCAGAATGAATTCCATTCACGAAGGTAATTTTTACAACGTCCCCACCCATTTCCTGTTTTAATCTTGACGGAGAATCCAATGCGATTATTTTTCCATTGCTGATAAAACCGATTCTATCACATAACATATCAGCCTCCTCCATGTAATGTGTGGTTAGTATTATCGTTACTTTTTCTTCCCTTACAATTTTTTTAATGTATGTCCACATAGTGTCTCTACTTTGTGGATCTAAACCCAGTGTAGGTTCATCCAAGAAAAAAACCCTTGGATGATGTAAGAGTCCTCGTGCTATTTCAAGTCTCCTCCTCATCCCACCAGAATATTTCTTCACTTGGTCGTTTTTTCTCTCTTCCAATCCCACTAATTTTAATACTTCAGAAATTCTTTTTTCTCTAATCTTACGAGGTATCCCGTAGAGTAACGCATGAACCTTAAGATTTTCATATCCTGTAAGCATATCATCACTACTTGGTGCTTGAAAAACGACACCTATACTTCCCCTTACTTTAGTAGCATCGTGCAAAACATCAAAACCATTTACAATAGCACCACCCTCTGTTGGCTTTAGTAGTGTAGCAAGTATATGGATAAGGGTTGTCTTTCCCGCACCGTTGGGACCTAAAAGTCCAAATATTTCATTTTCGTTAACCTCGAAACTCAAACCATTTAACGCATAGAAATCTCCGTACTTCTTGACAAGATTCTCTATAATTATCAAGTAATCTAGATTGTTTCGTGACCCATTAAAATATCCTTAGTAATATTTTTCGCGTATTGACAGGTCATTTCCGTCAGAGTATCAAAACACGTTAACTATATGGGAGGGTTGGCGTTAACTCTTCAAGATCTCTAATTACTTTTTTCAGTGGAACATTGTGGGCTTTCCATAATATCAGTGTTTGTTCTGGACCTGTGCCTTTCTGTCCACCTCGTAGATCCTTGTAAGTATACGTACTATCAATAGTAAATCCTCTGTCCTCAAATTCAGAACGATATTTATCTAAAAACCTTGCAGGAACCATAAAGGCTCCTGCTATGTCGTCCTTATTTTGAGATACAGTAGTTGCATTGTGCTGCTCCTGTGAGTATACCGTTATGGTACCCGTCATAACGAATTTGGGTACTTCTTTACTTACATCAGATTCCCTATACTGATAAGTACCTGTCTCATTTAATCTAATCGCATTTGAAGTTGTGTTATATTTAAAAAATCGACTATCAAAAATCTTTTCTGAATTACTATCATTGAGACTAATTTTGTGTCTATGTCCTACATCTGCATTTAGCCATATTATACTCGTA
>JBKPGB010000218.1:0-14797 GCA_046729135.1 Thermoproteota archaeon
CATTGGTTAGTGAAAGTTAGAGACTGGAATAATTTAATTGTGACGAAGAAATAGCCAATATTGATTGAGTGAATCCGATATCTGCCTTAATTGTAAACATGTGAGAGGGAGTCACAGATACTTTCTAGGGCAACAAGATAATGATCATCGTTGTCGGGTTTGTAAGTGTCAGCAATTTACGGAAGAAGAGTTATCCAATGATTTCGACTAGATAAGAAACAAAAAAGAATGAATGTGACTCAAACGTCAAATTAGTAATTATGTCTGTTCTGATCATGCCCTTCTTGATTAGTGAATTTAGGCACGCTCCTCTTTTCCGCTTTTAAGAGAATAAACATTTCATTTCAATTCATTTTCTGACTCAATGACCGTAGAGTCACATTACATTAACGTTAAATATTCATCTTCGCTGAAACTGAAATAATTAAAATGTATCAGATTTTGCGATCTGGGATTTTAATTTCAATAATTTTAATCTTAATTGTATTTCTAAACAATAATCAGGCTGGCATTTATCGCACTTCGGATCCCAGTCAAAGTTGAATGAGTTTTGATTCAGCAGACGATGCGAATAAATTCCTTGAAGAATTTGTAGGAGCACGATATGGATATACTATCACAATTCCATGTCCTAATCATTCTTTACTGAATCAAACATTTGGCGAAGACGAATCAGGGAAATAGATAATATTTGAATCTAGAACTAAATTTTCTGAGGAAATGTTACCTATAGGACAAACCATGATTGATTCTCTTCGGTTTATAGGAAATAATACGGAAAAACTATACTATTTGCCGTATTAGTCTCTGTCACATTTCCTCTTAATTGACAGGTCAGCAACCAGACTTCTGATTATGCTTCGTTCCGCAACTGTAAACTTGTCCATCGTTCTAAGTTAATATTTTGTAAAAATAAAGATTTTCCAATTCTTATGCCGATTATATTTGAACATTATAATCAATTTAGAAAAATTGTAAATGAACACATACGTTCTTGTAGTAAGTAAACTTAGATAATCAATTTTTTTATATAATGTTCACGTCAATAAAGCACTATCACTTAACGTAGGTATTACCTCAGAAATGATTGAGAAACTAAAAAATCAGCGGATGATGCGGGAGTTTAGCGGTATGAGAGATAATACGGATTTTTGGTGCTGTGATGAATTATTAGAACAGTTAAAATCCGCTGGATTCACTCTTAAAGAAGAAATAGAGATAGTAGACTATAAATTCTGTCCTTTCTGTGGTAAGAAGTTAAAGATGTTAATTTAAATCGGTTGTATTGGGGCACCAAGATAGACCATATGACCGAATCAATGCCGGAGAATCCACAATATACACACTTTATCAAAATTGAAGATACATCAAAGGGTTTATAGTAAATTATTAAGAATAGAGCAACTGATGGGTTTGGAGGCAACCAAGCCCTTTGCGTTGTTGATGAACAAGAAACAATCGAGCCCACCAGTTGCAGTGTTTACTCATCACCGAACCATATAAGAAATGATTAAGATAGTTCTGGATGATGAGTGAAAGAGAAGTTGCAGATATATGATGAACTGGAAGATCTACAGGAAAGGAGTGGAGGCGTTAACGCAGTAATCCTGATGGCATTGGGAGTGTTGATTTGGTTAATTTCATAGTTTTAGCACTGATCGCAGTCCTAAAAAGAGACTCAAAAGTATTAACATAAACTAGCTATTAAGTTTTCTGTAGAACTAATAGAGTTGTCTTACTATGTTGATAACAGGTTTTCCAAATTGGAGAAGCATTAGATACTAATTCGTCCCTTCATATCATGCAAGAAAAACATGAAGCTAATTTAATTGAAATACTCTGGTTCAATGATTTTCCCGAAATCAGAGTTTATGAATTACTATATATTAGTAAAGGAGATTAATTATTTCCTTTGGAGATGCGTTAGTTTTGAATCCCTTGTCATTCATAATTGTTTTGGACACATTGAATCCATTACAAGACAGAGTGCTAACCACTCTTTCCAATGAAACGGAGCTTTTTTTTGCCATAGACGCGATACTGTCTGTTTCAAAATATGACGGATATGCTAGCTCGTTAACGCAGGTTTGCATCACTTTTAGCAACTTATTATAATCATTTGCAGATGATGAATAATATCCATTATTTTTCAATTCATTTAGCATTGCACCGACAAACTCAGAATCAAAAAGGCTATCTATCCAAAGTGGTCCAGCTAAATTACATTTTGTACCACATATTTCGCAAACTAAATTTTGTTCTCTGAGTTCCTCAACCTTACGATGTTTACAGTTCTGACAATGTTTAAGAAACCCTATTTTTGACGAAACAGAGTTTGCAAGTAAGTTACCAAATATTACCTTTAGATATACTCTCAGGTAGTGAAGATTACTGTGACAGAAATATGGAACAATGGATAAATCAAATCGTGAGGCATTTAGTGCTATAAAAGAGACCAAAATCCTTATTCCAATTTCATTAGAATACTCAGTTCTTAAGGGGAATCCATAGTACTTTCTATAACATACATTTGGATAAACACCGCATAATACTGCAGTATCTGTTGCTGTAATTGATATCAATCCACGATTACTTACTGAGCGCAAAACACAATCTACATAAGGTGATGGACTTCCAAATGGGTCAAGATCTACAATATCAAATTTTCGGAAATCACGTTCCTGAAAATTTAGGAATTTGCATACATCATTAGTATCGAAATTGCACTTTTCTTGTACCTGATTCAATTTTGCACTTTCTTTGGCAAGCTCTATAGCAATCGGATTTAGATCATTTAAATAAATTGTCTCTATTTTTGGGACTTCAACCGCAGTTCTAAGACCTCTTGCTCCGACGCCACAGATTGAATCAGCAAAGGTCCTATTGGTTTTTGAAGAGGCTTGTATTTTGTATGCTAGTATGGAAATATCTCTGTTCCACTTGGCGTTCGGATTGAAAAAAGCAGGGTTTTTTGGAGGTACGTTTTCAGAAAGTGAGAAACTTGGAACTAGAAGTAGTGTATTTCCTTCTTTGGTACTTGAGACATCATATTTCAATCCGAGCAGGTAGTAAGATTACTTATCGCTCCTAATATATCATGATTCCCGAAGTGATAAGGATAAAATATCAACGGTATATTGATTGAAATTAAAGGGATTAGAATTCACTCGTAATCAGAACGTCATATGTGGAATTGATGAAGCTGGTAGAGGGTCATTGCTAGGGCCGATTATCGTAGCAGGTGTTTGTGTAACCAAAAAATCAATTTCAGAAATGGTTGAAAAAGGAATTAAAGATTCAAAATTACTTAGCCCAAAAAAAAGGCAAGTTCTTTTTGGCCATGTCATTAATCTTGCGGAATCAATATGTGTTTGTAGAATAAACATTGAAGACATTGATTTTCACGTTTTAAGAAACAATCTAAACCTTCTAGAAGCAGAAGCTATGGCAATTACAATTAGAAATATGAAATCGGACAAGACCTATGTAGATTCATGCGATGTAAATCCATCAAGATATCAAAGAACCATTAAAAGTTTTCTTAAACAAAATAATACAAAATTGATCTCTATGCATCATGCGGATAGACTGAATATTGTAGTATCTGGCGCTTCCATTATCGCAAAGGTAATACGTGATTCTGAAATAAGTAAAATTCGCCTCAAATACGGGGATGTAGGAAGTGGATATCCTTCTGATAAAAAAACAATAAAATTTGTAAAAGAATGGTTTAGACAAAAAAATGAAATTCCACCTTTTGCAAGAAAATCATGGAAACCTGCCAAAATGATTGTTTCATATAATACTCTTTAGTATTTACTATTTTGGGCAAAAAATTGCTTTTATCATTGCGTGATCCTTGTCAAACGGAGCAAGGTCTATTTTTTGCTTGATTTCAAACGAATGGCTTTCTAATTTCTTAATTTCTTGGGAGATTACATTTTTAGGAGACATTGTAACGTCAATACTTCTAGTCTTAATAACAAGAAGCATTGGCTTCCCATCTTTAAGATATATTTTACAATTATCGATTGCAATAGTAGTCTGATCAGGTTGAGCAATATCACAATAGACGAGATCCATTTTATCGTATATTGAAAAATAACTTCTTGGTTTCCTTGCGTCTTCAATTATAGGTATAACGTTTGTTCTTTTAGACGAAACGTTTGAAATTAACTCTCTTGCAACTCTCGTTGATGATTCAACAGCAAAGACTTTACCAGAATATCCTATTATGTCGGACAAGTGACTTACAGTAGTTCCTGTAGACGCTCCAAGATACAATATATTTTTTACATTAAAGAAATCAAATTCTAGTCCATTGATATATGCGGCAGCCAATTTACTTCTAAATGGATCCCACGTTCTATATTCACTTCCATTTCTCGAGATAAGTTTTTCGCCATATAAAGTGATACCTTTCAACAAATTCACAGTCGCTATATACGCTTTCCCATTTACAGTAACGTAACTAATGGCGTCTACGTTTTTCATGACGCAACTTTCTCTTCTTGAATTTTATAGATTTTTTTGATCCTTTCATGAACCTTCTCTTATCGTCGAAAGATTCTTTGCCTTTAGGAGGTTCATGATAAATTTTTTGAATCGTTTCAATTCTTTTAGTTAATTTATCTAATAGTGAATTATCCAATCCACCCTTACGGTAAACATCGATTCTAACTGCAATAGCTATTTTTGAAGATAAAGCACGGGCAATTTTACCTCTTTGCCATTTTGGAGCAGAGTTGACAGAAGGATGCTGAAATAATAAACCATGTTTTGGAGGCCTGGTGCCTGTTTTTAATGCTCGAAACAGGGCTTTTTCTGCACCAATTATTTGAATTGTACTTGAGGGCATCTGTGCCAATCTCAGTAGGCTGCCTGCCTTCGCAATTAATCTCGCCCCTATAATTGCAGAGAGGATATTTTTCAAGTTTGGAGCAAGTATCTCCATCAAGTTCTCAATTGTGCTAGAAAGATTGGTCCTTAATTCTGATAGCTTTATTACTTCTGAAGCCAAAATTTTTAGAGATTCGGAACTTTCAACAGTAAGGTCTCCTCCTTGACTTTTCGAGATTGCCTGTTGAATTAATTCAATTTTCTTTTCAGGTATTTCTAATTGACTCAATAGTTCTTTTGTAATATTTTCTCTTGATCCTGCATCTCTTACGATATTAGCATAAGTAATAAAATTCTGGAGTAAATAGTCCAATTCAGGGAAATGAAGTCCATACCATTCACGAATTCGCGTACTTATTGTGTTTATTATTTCATCTATCTCGTCCAAGGTATTTACTGCTTGAACCAAATGCAGATCTAATTTTTCGGATGTCTCTTTTACCTTCATAGATGAAAGATTTATTGCAAACTTTTGTAGGATTCCAGCTAATTCATCTCTATCATCAGACAACCCAAACTTTATAATTAAATCTAGTTTATTCTGATTTATCTCGTCTTGTCTAGAATCAGACATCAGTTTAACATCAATATTTTCTTGCTGGAAAATTTCAATCAAATTCTTATTATTAACTCTTACCTGATCATAGTTTCTTAATTTGGGAATTAAATCAGATATGTAGTTTTTTTCTCCTTGGACTATCGAAGAGTATTCGATTTCCGGATTACTAAATTGTTTTCTGTAAATTAAATTTGTATCTTCAAGAGCGCAAATTCCAATTTCAAATAAAATTACATTTACAACTTTCAACTAGATCTCACAATAAGTTAATTTGGCGATTAAAAAATCTAACATTATAGCCCTTACCATTTGATTTATCTAGTACTGCATTGGAAGTTACTCACCAATGTTCGCAATTTCATCTCCATGAATATCATCATAATGAGCGTCGCATTCATTCTTTGTTAGAAATTCTTTTGCACATACTTTGCATCTAAATGTACCGCCTTCATATTCTGACATGATAAGACAATGAATTGTCTCTACTAAAAATATTTATCGCGTCTTTAAGGTTTCCAATTGATTTGATCGCATATTCTTGTTCATAAAGAATGAATTTATTGACTCTTCTACTGTTAGTCTATTATGAACTATTGATCTAACGGCCTGGATCATTTCAATCGGATGATCTGATTGCCAAATATTTCTTCCCATGTCGACGCCTGATGCTCCGTCCCTTATTGCATTAAAAGTTAGATTGAGTGCTTCTTTTTCCACTAGTTTTTTACCACCTGCAATAATCACTGGCACAGGGCATCCCTCAACCACTTTTTCAAAGTTTTCACAATAATAAGTTTTTACCAAATGTGCTCCTAATTCTGCAGCAACCCTACAAGAAAGCGCAAGGTATCTTGCATCTCTAGCCATTTCTTTTCCAACTGCAGTAACTGCCAAAACTGGGATCCCGTATTTTTCTCCTTCGTCTACCAGTTTAGAAAGATTTTTCAGTGTTTGGTGTTCATATTTACTTCCAACAAAAATAGATAACGCCAGACATGATGCATTGAGCCTTATTGCTTCTTCAATTGATGTAGTAATAGTCTCATTTGAAAGATCTTCTCCTAAAATACTAGTTCCTCCTGAAACACGGAGAACAATAGGAATATTTGATTCTGAATCGACACAAGTTCTTAAAATCCCCCTTGTGAGCATTAATGAGTCTGCATGTTTTAGCAGCGGTTTGATTGTTTTTTTCGGATCTTCCAGTCTTTCAGTAGGACCCAAAAAATATCCATGGTCAATTGCCAACATGACTCCTTTTCCATCTTGTGGATTCATTATTCTCGATAAGCGATTTCTTATTCCCCAATCCATGATAGATAACCTGACTATACAAGTTATTTATGTTTTCATCAACAAATTCTTACTATGTTACTACCAATACCTTCATAGCATCTGATGCCTCGTGTGCACATTTGAAAGCATCGCTGGACTCTCTAATTTGAAAACGGTGTGTAACGAGAGGTAAAAGATCGATTGATTTGTCGGACATTAATGATAACGCTTGGTTGGTTTCTATTTCTGAGGCGCCATAGCTTGGAATGATTATCTGTTCATTAGAATATATGGAATTTAAATCTAGCTCAAACTTTGAACCAACTGACGGAACCCCAAAAAGCAATATCTTCCCCCCTCTTCTTGTTATTTTTAGTGAACTTTCAAAGGCTTTGATACTTCCAGTCGCCAAAATTGTTACATCAGTTCCTATATTTTTTGTAATTTCCTTGATTACATCATACTGATTCTCTTGATTCAAATTTACTGTCGTTACACCATATTTTTCAACAAATTTTAACCTGAACTGGTTAATATCAGAAACCACTATATTGTTTGCCCCCAACAATTTGGCCAATAACACATGCATTACCCCAGTTGGTCCAGCGCCCATAATTGCCACATTATCTCCATGTTTGATTGAAATTTTATTCAATCCTCTAATACAACAAGCAAATGGTTCAATCAGAGCAGCCTCGTCATAAGAGACAGACTCAGGGAGTTTTAATATGCCACCGTGTTCAATATTCCATTTTGGAACGATAAATTGCTCAGATAGGCCACACGGTTCAATATTACTATTTTGATAATTGGTACACATTGTATAGTTGCCTTGAAGACAATATCTACATGAATAGCAACTAACATGATGATGAACAAAGACTCTATCTCCCTCATGGAATTTTTTTATATTTTTACCAACTTTAATAACATGACCGGCAGGTTCATGGCCTACTCGTAAGGATTTCATTCCATAATTTCCATAGACTTTTTCTAAATCCGAGCCACATATCCCGCATGAATGCATTCTTACTAATAATTCGTCATCAGTAAAATGTGGTAACTCTGATTCAACCAAGGTTATCTTATTATCAATCACTTTTACGCTTAACATCTGAAATCCACTTTCATGACTAGTGTGAATTAAAATTTAATATAATTTTCTACCATAAAAGTTGATTTTAAGTCCAGAATCGATAAGTTATTAATTCGGAATCTATCAATTTGGAGTACTTTGTCATTCAAAAGACTCGGTGCAATAATTCTCTTGGTTAGTGATATAAATAAATCTATTAAATTTTATCGTGATGTACTAGAACTACCGGTCAAAAATACTTCTCCAGAATGGGTAGAATTTTTTTCAAGTGGAACTGTACTTGCATTGCATCCGTCCAAAAGTAAGGGTAGATCAAAGCACTCTGGAGTACTAGTCGGTTTTATGGTTAGCAATCTGGAAGCAGTATCCAAGAAATTAAAAGATAAAAATGTAGAATTTTTCAAAGAACCCAAAGAGGAATCTTTTGGAAAGCATGCGATAATAGTGGATCCTGACGGTCATTTAATTTCGATAGCAGAAATGAGTTCAAAGATATCTGAAGGATTTGATTTAATCGGCTTAATTGGTGCTGAGTAATCCAGAATTAGACTAACTTCATTATTATTAATATTCAAGTTTTCTTTCCGAAATATTTCCATGTATCAAGAAATTATCAAAAAAATTTTCATTAGTCTTGGATGCAAATACTACATAGATATTTTGATTCTTATAAAGAATTATTATTAACTGAACTTTAGTAGTTTGATCTTCAAGTGTCAGATCTCCAGTTCCTCTTATCTTTAATATCTGATCTGTTGCTTGATAAGTGATATTATTTGCGCTGGAAGTAACAAGATTTAATCGATAATTTTTGGTGATATTGTTCAAAGTGTTATTCAATTGTATTACACTTGTAAAGTTTGAAAATTGTTCTCCTCTTATTGCAAGATTCCATGAGCCTCCCAAGTCGTAATATTTTTTGAGTCCCAGATCTTTACCATTTTTTGAATGAACTATTGATGAATTTTCCAAAACATCAATTATCATTCTTGTCAGGGTATCAACAGGATTACTAAGTGAAACAAGGTCGTCGTTAGGTGAGTTTGTGTTGTTATTACGACTCACAATCGGAACATTTGATTTGCTCCCTGACATATTGCTTAGTCCAAGAGATTTTGAAGTATTTCCAAGTTCAACTAAACTAGTAGCATTATTAAAAGTACCTTGATAGACCAGATTTGAATTTTGGGGGAAGAAGTTAACCGTAATTGATTCGTATCTATACAAAAAAAATACAATCGAAATTATCGATATGGCAACTATTGACAGTAGGAAAAGATTTCTGAAGTTTGGCATTTGATTAAATATCATGACTTATCAAGTTCTGCTTGTTTTAACACCAATCAATTTAGTCTATTTGAATTGCGGTATCGTTACGGCACCTTCAGACGCAGATCTAGCCAGAAGCATATATTTTGCTAGAACTCCGTCCTTGTATTTTGATTTTATTGGCTTCCACGATTTTCTTCTTTTATTGAGTTCAATTCTACTAATATTCAAATTAACTTTTCCTTTGTCAAGATCAATGCTAATTTTATCACCTTTTCTTACTAACGAAATCGGTCCGCCTACCATTGCTTCAGGAGAAACGTGACCAATCATGAATCCTCTCGTTGCACCAGAAAATCTCCCATCTGTGACCATAGCGACTTCCGTCCCAAGACCTTGTCCAACTAAGGCTGCGGTTACAGCGAGCATTTCTCTCATTCCAGGCCCTCCCTTGGGGCCTTCATACCTAATAACAATAACATCGCCCTTCAGTATCCTCTGCTTTGATATTGCGTCAAAAGCATCTTCTTCAGAATTGAACACTTTTGCATTTCCTTCAAATTTTGTCCTCTGCAAACCTGCAACTTTTATAACTGCACCTTCAGGGGCAAGAGTACCCTTTAGAATTTTTAGAGTACCCTCATGATGGAGCGGTTTTTCACAAGAATATACCACAGGTTCAGAATTAGTTAAGGATACATTTTCTAGGTTTTGTTTCATTGTTTTTCCTGTGACAGTCAAGGTATCAGGATTCATTAATCCTTTTTTTAGTAAACTTTTCAATATGATAGGTACTCCACCTACTTTGTCTAAATCAACCATAACATACATGCCCCCCGGTCTTGTATCAGCTAAATGAGGTGTGGCTTCCCTAATTCGCTCAAAATCTTTTAAATCCAGTTTAACCCCAATTTCTTTTGATATTGCAAGCAAATGAAGGATTGCATTGGTTGAACCTCCTATCGCGTTTGCAATGGCTATTGCATTTTCAAATGCTTCAAATGTAAGAATATCTTTTGGTCTTAGATTATTTTCTAATAGATGAAAGATTTGCTTTCCTGTTTCATAGCAGATTTTGTTCCTTTTTTCACTTAATGCAGGAGGAGAAGCACTTCCTGGCAATGCAATGCCTAGGGCTTCGCTGATACAAGCCATTGTATTGGCCGTATACATCCCTCCACATGAACCGGCCGAAGGACATGCAACATTTTCCAAGTTTTTTAGGTCTTCAAACTTTATCTTGCCCGCTTCGAACGATCCAACTGCTTCATACACATCTTGTATGGTAACCTGTTTTCCATTCCATGTACCAGGCAATATAGTTCCTCCATAGACAAATATTGAAGGCAAATTTAGTCTTGCCATCGCCATAATCGTACCTGGCAAACTCTTATCACATCCTGAAATCCCAACAAGTGCATCATATCTATGCGCTAGCATCATTATCTCAATTGAATCTGCAATAATTTCACGACTAACAAGAGACGCCTTCATACCCTCATGCCCCATTGCTATACCATCTGAAACAGAAACTGCAGTAAACTCTCTTGGAGTACATCCAGAATCCTTTACACCTGCTTTTGAATGCTGTGCCAAATCTCCTAAATGGATATTACAGGGTGTAGCTTCGTTACAGGTAGAGGAAACTCCCACAATGGGCTTCGATAAATCGTCGTCATTTAGGCCCATTGCTTTATACATTGCTCTGTGGGGAGCCCTTGACGGACCATTAACTACTGATCTGCTGATAAGCTCCATCAGTGATTTAAAGATTAAAGCGCATTTTGCCGACTACTAAAGTACAGTAAAATACACCCAAGTCCTCCATGTTATTTAAATTATCAATTCTGTATTTAAATTAATTGAGTGGAGCTTTCTCGGCGGACCACAATGAAATTAACTAGTTTAACAGCTCAGGATAGATATTATTTTGGTTTTCAATTTGCTTAGAGTCATCTATCTTGACGTATATATCACAAACTCTTAACCCAGAGTTTGTAAGAGGAAATTGCTCTGTGTGAAATTTGAATCTTATTCTTCCTTGAGATTGAGCCTCTTCGATAATTTTAGCCTCAGGACCATAGATTGACTTGATTTTTATCTCTCTCAACTAGAGTTATCAGCTCCTATCAGAAGAAACAGAGCTTTATCCTTTATGGTAAAGATTTTTTTATCCATTAATCTACATCATCCCACTATACAGGCCTACTGTCTTCAAATAGTGAGCTGTCTTAATTCATTGTCTTTCGATTCTTACTTGTAAAAGTAACTGTAAGCTTAATTTGGTATGTTGTCAGTAATATTAGTACTCTACAAATGGGAACTGTCTATACTCCAAACTCAAAGGAACACAAATGTGAGATATGTGGTAAGACATTTGAGGACGCATATGTTTTGAGCTATCACAAATCTCTAGAGCACAGTCCTAATAGAAGGGATACTTCAGGTGTCTCTTAGCGTAGATAAAGGCTAAATTAACTTATAGCAATTCTATTCTTTAGGGTGTTTTTTCGTTTCCGAGTCCATGCAATAATCAATACACTCTTTGTTGGCAAATTGTGAGTGCCGAGTTGGTAGTGCTGTTACTGCTACTGAGACTCCTGTACTAGTATTATGATGAAAAAATGTTTTTTGATGCATCACAATATTACGAAACTATAAGTATATAGCTTTTTCTCTACGTTCGAAAGTATCAAATATTCTCTTTCTTTCGTACTCTTTAAAGTCCTCCTTGAAATGTCTTTTTGCATAATTCTCTGCTTTTGTATTTAACTTTTCTAAGTTTCGCATGTAGGATAGAGCGCCTGTTCCAGAATTTCTTCTTTGAATTATTCCCTCTTTTGTGCTATCCCAACATCTTAGTATTATCCACCAATATTCTTCGAGAAAAATAGATTCGTCCATGAGTCCATGGGAAATAAGAGTGGCCGCGTTATTCATATCGCCTTTCACAATATCTGTGCTAACTCTATCAATCTCACCCAAAACTGCTCCATCGTAATCCGGTCTGGTAATTTTCAATATGTAATATGAAGCATCGGTTCCTTTTCCATAAGTAACCTTCCGAGCTTCCCTATGTTCAGGCAGATTTAGAATCCTGAATACTTCCATCAGTGCATTTACTCTTAATTGCCTTTGCTGGTAAATATATGTAATAACTGAGACAGCGACACCAGCCGCTCCATCTAATAAGGTGAGAGTTTTTTCGCTAGGAAAATAGACGCCGATTATTGCTATGGCAATAACCACTATTACTATGATAATAATACTACCAAACTTCTTCCAAAAACCCATTGTCTCTATGAAGGAATAGATGTTGGTTATTTACATTCCCCTCCCTTCTCAGTGTTCTAGATTTTAAATTGAATAGTTGCCCATAGTATTCATGGGTCGAACTATACCATCATATCGAATTGCATCAGAAATAGAGATACTGAAATGGAGAACATCTAGAAAATTGTTGGATAAGCAAGACAGAAAAAAATTTGATGAAATGTTATCTATCACACGATTGTATAATACTGCTGGAACTATGGCTTGTAAACTTGTTCTAATACATACCATCCTTATGTCGATTATATTTGAGCATTACAAGAAATTAAGCAAAATAATTTCTCACAGACATGGTGACTGATGGGAAAAGGAAAGTGTTTGACTGTATGATGGTCAGGATACAATCATTGGTCCCACCAGTCGATGGTGCATATCCGTGACGATTAAAGATAAGATTGATGTATACATTGCATTATTTTGTGATATTATGTTGCGGTTTGATTGAAGCCAAAGATTAGTATCAAGTCACAGACTAGTGTTTGGATTTTCCGCTTTTGTTATAATTTTTAACCGTCTTTTGCGAATATCTTGTCTGGCTAGAAGTGGGAATAAGATAATGATAATGCCGTGAATACCACCATGGTCTGGCAATTGAGGTTCTAATTTTCTAATTTTTCGGAACCTCTGACTCACTGCCTAACTTTCATTGATGCCAGTCGGCAGTATTTTAGCAAATGTTCTATTTTTAAGAAAAGAATATTTATTCTTCTGTTTTATCTTCTGGACTGGCTTTTGTTGTTATGCCACTTAACTTATCGCTTACTGGTTCTGCATATTCATCAAGATATTGGTCAATCTGTCTATGTCCACAGTGGTCGCATATTCGTTCACTCACACTGCGGCCAGGTTGTTTAAGTGGCGTTTTAATTTCAACTTTAACAGCTGCGTCGCCTGAATCTCTAAGGTGACCCTGCTTGCATACAGGACACAATTGCAAATTTTAAGACATGCTCAAAGTAAAAGCAAGACCGCTACATAATCTTCATTTTTAACAAAAGTCAGTACGATAAATTTCAGAAGGGTATAAGAACTAGGTCGAGAGAAGCGGAATACAAAGTAAGCGAATGAATAATGATAGCAGAATATCCAGTTAAAGCGATTGATGAAGAGACAACTAAAAAACGTTTCAAACAAACAAATTTTTATTGCCTCCGATGTGGCGCACCCGATGTAGTAAAAAAAGATAATATCAAATTTTTTGCCGAACGCAATAATCACCGTCCTCGAAGTAAAAGCGCATCACTTAATGATGTGGAAACGACATTCTTTGTTACTGCCTCGTTATACTGCATAAGATGTAAACATACATACTTTGTAAAAATATTAGATGAAGGAATAAAATGAAAAGCGACTTTCTAACGGATTTTTGGAAGCTTTATTGTTGCACTGGGTATCTCCGGAGGTATCTTCGTCTTCATAGAGTTAACGAAATAATAGAAAATTCTAATTTAATACGAAAAACTTTTCTATCGCCTTAATAAAATAGCATCTTGTATGTTGGGTTTCAAAGTCTCACTGACTTATTTGGAACAAAGTCAATGCAGTTACTTACTGATTACGGTAACTCACTTAACAACGAGTTGACCAAATAAATGGAAAGTTATCAAAATATAGGACTATTAATGGGGATAGCTGGATTAATACTAGGCATATTGGGGAGTGCCGTTATAGGCTCACTAGGTCTGTGGGTTGCCGTTGTTTCCTTTATTGGTATCGTAGTGCCATTGGTCAATACAAAACATCACAAAAATGTAGGGATAGTATTGATAGTTCTTGGTATAATTGGGAACCTTCTCTTAATAATACCCGGTGCTATGGCACTACGCTACAAACCAGAATCGGAATCGGAGATTAAACCAAAGAGTAAGGAGGATGGGGCTAGAGTGAAAGGTATAGCCGATGGTGAAAGGGAGAAGGATGAAGAAGAACGTAGAGAAGAACAGAGGATAAAGGATGAAATAAAGAGATTAGAAGAAAAAAAGAAACAATTAGAGAAAGAGAAAGGAGATTGAATAAATAAAAATGAAGGCTTATCTAGATAGTGAAGATTCGTATTATCGTTATAATGAAGAATCAATCAAAGAAGAATTAATCAATGTAAAAGTAAATAGGGACTATGCTGGAATTGGTGCTATTATATTTACCTTTACTGTAATTAGTATCGTTATTGGCTTATCGATTTATACGGCTTGGCAAATAGCATATGGATATGAAGGATATGAATCTCAGGAATCAAAACTTGACACATATCAAGAATGCATGCATTACCTGACAAAGTGAGATAAAATGATAATAACAATGGGCCTTATGATTGGCTTGGTAGGAGCATTAATAGCGGGACTCATTATGTGGGTGAGAAAATAAAA
>JBKPGB010000219.1:0-3592 GCA_046729135.1 Thermoproteota archaeon
GAGCAGCTTTCAGCTATAGAAGCTGCACCTCTTATGTGTGCTGGTATTACTACATACAATGCTCTTAGGAATAGTGGAGCACGTGCAGGCGATGTAGTTGCTATTCTTGGAATGGGAGGACTTGGACATCTTGGGATTCAGTTTGCTGCCAAGATGGGTTTTAATACTGTTGCCATTGGGCGAGCAAGAGACAAGGAAGAGGAATTGGTGAAGAATCTGGGTGCAAGGCAATACATTGATAACAGGTCACAGAACGCAGCCGAAGAACTTAACAAGCTGGGAGGAGCTAAAGTGATACTTGCAACTGTCCCAAGTGGAAAGGCGATGACTGAAATCCTTGGAGGTCTCGCAGTCAATGGAAAGCTTGTCATAATTGGAGCATCTGATGAGCCAATTCAAGTGCCTCCATATCTAATGATATCAGGACGTCGATCATTGATAGGCTGGCCAGCTGGTACGTCAATCGACTCGCAAGACACACTCTCATTTAGTGTTCTTTCTGGTGTAAGGTCTATGAATGAAGTCTTTCCATTAGAGCGCGCAGCAGAGGCATATGATCTTATGATGAGTGGTAAAGCTAGGTTTAGATGTGTACTTACAACTGGTAATTAGGAGTAGAGCATATATTATAAAAAAATATAATGACGAAGAAGCTATATAGAGTCCTATGGAGATTAGGGATTACATCTATTATTGACCCCAAGGTATGCGAAGGTTGTTGTAATGTGTTGTTAATGCCATAGGTATAATCCAGAAATATCTGTTTGTATAAGCAGGTATCGATGATGTTGGATCGACAAATTCTAACCTCGATGTGGAAGATCTCTTTAGACTACACCGAATGAAATTGCGCTGGCCAAAGCAAGAAAAAGTGATTCAGAGATTCAGATTACTGACAAGCAAGAGTTATTTCATGCACTAACTGACAGAGATACCTTTGCCAAAATATTATATCAAGCTGATGGCACACTTACAATATATACAATATATACAATAAAGCTCTTAACTGATACATAGAATTCAAGTCTACAGTTGAAATTAGAATCAGTGTGAGATTAAGGGATTCAAGAGATACTTAATCGGTCATGGTGAACAAAAAGATATTCCGTACTACATCATATATTTAAGACGAAGACGCACTTATAGTAGTAGCACCACAATAAGAAAGATGCACACAATGGTATGACTACTGCAATATCGTTTGCGTCTGTATTCAAACAAGCCAATGCATAATCCGACTCTGTACGATATTCTCTATGATATCAAAGAAACTTTCTATATTGCCGATGTGGAAGATGGACTAATTACCCTGACTCGCGATCCAGAATATATGTGGTCTATCGAGAAAATAAAGAAGGAGTATCCACAATTTAAAGAAATTCTTGAAATATCCGAGAAACTTGAGTCAATGTTTTCTGGGATTGATATGCTTACAATTCCAATTTATGTGCATTATCCAGGCGGCTACGAAGACTTCTATCAAAATCTGACGATAATGCTATTATATCATAGCAGCCAGGACATTCTATATCTGGTATTGTAAGTTCTTTTTCAGTTTGCCGCTGCAAAAGTAATTCGTTGCCCACATTACCGGCGGTATTACGGGTACCAACCCAAACGCCGCTAGGCCTGCGGATGATCCATAGCTTGACGGGCGCGATATTCCGGATCATTGGGATGCGGAGTCAGCGGCGTAATGGTGACCTTCATCCAGATATGAAGGGGTAACGAGGCGAGAACTTCGTGAAGCTCTGCCTCGTCGGCGGCGCGGAACAGCCCAATGCTGCGCCATTCGTCTGGACCGAGCGGCGGGCGCCAGAGCCGGACCAAATGGCCTGCTTTGGCGAGCTCAGTGGCGCGCACCGCCTCCGCCGCGCGCAATTCATCGACTTTGATAGGGCTGGTTCCTTCGGGAACCGTGGTGACCAGATCGGTGAGGTATTCCATGGGTTTCTCCTTTCGCTCGCCAGGATTTAGTCATTTCTGTCACCGCTTGCTGCGCGACCTCTGTGATTACCGCCCGTGGCTCATCATCCCATTGCATACAGTGGGCCAACCTGCGTTTAGAGAACATTTTGCTCACATGAATGATGATCAAGCCAACGCGGTTCGGGCGATTAATGGACTTTTGGCCGTTATCGCGGGACCGCGCTCCGGTAAGATGTTTGTTCTTACACTCCTTGCGTTATATACTCTCATTACTGAATGTTTGTGCCTATTCTTTCATGCATCATCATGTATAGCTTTACCTAATCCAAATAGACATACGTGATCATCAAGTACATGAAGAAAAAGTGTAGGTATGTGTCGATCCCATCATCGTGAGCTCTATACCTTTGCAACACACCTAATCTCGATCACCGTGTTAATCCGTCTATGTTTTCTAAGATGCTATCTAAACTGCGAGTATGATAAAGTGGATGCACTATTGGTTGAAAATACACGATCAGAAGACAGAAATCTTTGAGCAGCATCATAGTCCTTCATTCCCCATAAGAGTGATTCTAAGAAGATATGAAGACAGTTGGTTCGAAGATATCTTAAAGTTAAAGCCAAGAGTGATAAGAGGATCTAGAAGTATAGAATTATGAGGAGCAAGAATAATGATAACAACGGTAACAGCCTCAAAACTAAGTGGGGAAATAGCTTTATTATTACAGCTATAATCCAGGGAGGAATAATGACTGGAATGGCCTTAGCCACTGTAACATTTCAGCTATTAACTTTGTGATTTGAACATCAATAATCATTATATCAGGTCCCTGTCTTTGTATACCCGATTTGGTTTACACTTCAACTTTATGAGTCTAGCTGTTAAATAGTATAAATTCTATTACAGAACGGACTTGAAATTCTAAATGACACATGGCGACGGTCAAGTTTGGAAGTGCAGGAGTTAGGAGGGAATACTTTCTGCTTGGTTGATTTTCACAGGCTAGCCATACCGATCATTCTTATTTTAGCTGTTGGTGGAGTAGTTAGTTTTTTTCTAGCATACAATTTTTATCCTAAAAAAAATGTAAATGTGAATTTCGACGGCACATGCTATGAATTGCTAGGATCAGCTTTTGAGCAATATAAGAAACTAGATGCCCAAAGAGCGATAGCAATTTTAAAATTTCAATACGAAGCTATTGAACCACCTAATGCTTTAATACCAATTAGCTTCAGTGGAACAGAAGATGGAATTAAGGAATTTAGTTCCAAATATAATATCGAAATAACGGAAAATAATCAGATCGGTGACAAGCTAAATAATGAAAATAAAATTGACAAATTCATTATAAATGGAATCGTACCGAAACCATATTTTAAACAAATAATACAGAATTTAACAATTGACGACTTTGACCCTTTGAGTAGGACCGTACAAGGTAGTTTAGGGGCACGAGTTAGCTCGTTTATCACTCAAGATGAAGGCAGAGAAATTGTGCGAGACATCAATAATTTCATGCAGGCAGGTATGAAACAAATCGTAGAAAATGCTGATAAAAGTGATATACATCCTACTGAATGTCGCACGAGCAATTAATAGCGTAGAGATCGAATGCTTAACCTGTTTCTTACATATTACATATTATTGCCTTCGATT
>JBKPGB010000220.1:0-1669 GCA_046729135.1 Thermoproteota archaeon
CCTGGCATGAAGCAATATTCACCACCGCGTACCACAATGAATTGTGGGAGTCCATGAAGCCTTTTCCGGACAGGATGCTTGGGAATAGTAAAGATCTTCTCTCCTTGGCCGTTGTTCAAGATTGGATCTTGCTCTGTCCCGTGACCGATGAAATTGCCGTCGGTCACCCATTGCGATTGAATGAATTCAAACTGCCGTTTTATATGTGCGCCCATAAACAGAAAGACACCACCGCGATCCAAGCCATCGTCTTCCATGACGCCTTCCGGCAGAGGTGGACCATAGTTAGTTCCACGCCTCAGAAAGTGATGAAGATTGACAGCGACTAAATCATTCTTTAGCGCATCGCGAGGATTAACACGTCTAATGTGTGCGCTGAAAGGACAATTTAGCCCCTTCATGTCATCTGAATAGCCGAACTTGTTATTGCGGCTTTTATCTGCGCCTAAGGCAGGGTCATCCTGTTCGGGAGCAAGTACCAGAGGCGCGCCACTACGCCATCTGCCAACCATCTTCGCAGCAATTAGTTCTTCTTCCGCAGGGGACGAGGCCACTTCATGCAGATATTTTCGAAAGGCAGCTACCCTGGTATGAAATTTTCGGATAACCACAAAGGTCCCGTTACGACGTAAAATTTCAGGCTCAGGACTTGTTGCCGTTTCCCCAGTTTCGTCAGGGTAACCCATGACGATTTCACCGGGCTTAATTGTTGCTCCGGATCCCACAGGAGGATTGTTACTACTTCCTTCAACGTACGGATTATGAAGTCCATCTTTAAAGCCAAAAGGATTCCGTCCCTCTGGAAGCTCACCGAATTTCTGTCGGTAAACTACTGAGATTTGAGAAAGATCCATAATACTCTGGCGAGCTCGCTCCAAAACCGTATCCAAGCTTTTATCGTCAGTTGAGTAAATCGCGAGAGCAATATGCACCTCTGAAGTTCCTAATGGATGATCCCAATGAGCCGGCGCATTCTCACCAATGTCATTGAGAATCGATGCCCTCGCTGCCATGCCTTGACGGAATTCCTCGGGGAAGCTATCCAAGGATTCTTGCGATAGACCTAGGGCTTTGAGTCCTTGATATGTGAGCACGATGCCTAACCAGGCTGGAATACTTGGTACCCACCAATCTTCTGCCGGCGCAACGTATGGAATAATACGGTGCAACATTTCACGGCCCTGTGCCGCATCGTTTATTCTAAGTACCACGTATTCTCCCTTATACGGAGACGGGCGAGGGCGAAGAACAGCCGCTTGTATGTCACTTATATCAAGCACTGGAATTGCCGTTTTCGACATCAGTATTGCTCCTTTAACTGTCCACCTGATTGGACACGTATCTCAGTCATACGCAATAGTATTATTCTGTAATTATTTAGGCTTGTGATATAACTAGGCACAACTTCAAGCTAGTCCTTATTTTGCGCGAAGGATTTCAGATTATAAAAAGTGGTGGACTGTCTTGGCTAGGACTCATTCCTTGTCCTATTTTCTAACTGCTAGCCGCATCTAGCAGAACATCCAATCCACTTTTAACTTTCATTGCCTTCCGTATATCTCGCACCGATGCTCCGGGTAAGCACTGTAAAAATATGTAGCTGTGACTTGGGATTTAACGATATAATCCTTGATATTTGGACTTTTTATTCCAGGATAGTCTTCGACCT
>JBKPGB010000221.1:0-3711 GCA_046729135.1 Thermoproteota archaeon
GTATTCCAGCTCATACAGAATTACATCCGATTGAACCTTTATTATGTCATGAATATTATAGTAGTACAACTGAATTTAAATAGATATATCAATTTCGAACACTATATTAAAGTTATACTAGGTAGTAAATAGAATAATTTATGATAATATTATCTGCCAAATCAACTAAAAAAACAAGTAGAGCGAATCTGGTCCGGTTCAATATTGTGTTCAGGAGCTACGTTCATTAACTTATGTAGCATATGTTATGTTTATTAAACCGAGAATAGCTTTAAAAGGAATCAACTTAATTAAGAAAGAGAAATAGATTGAATAAACTTCTAGTTCCAATGATTTTAATATCGGTAGTTTCATTAGTATCCTGTCCAACACTCGCCAACGCCGAGATTAAGGTGACGCCCCCATTGAATTGGCAACCAAGTCCTAATAATAATTCGACTTCAATGATATGGTATCAAAATTCTACAAAAAGCGTCTTTGGAATAAATAAGGCTCCTGACATTCTCAGTTTTCCATTATTCCTTGCAGGTCCTTTTGTGGCCCAATTTCTTACAGACAAGGGAGTATTAGAATCCGCAGATCAAATTTCGTTTGGTCATAGCAATTATGGTTATAGGTATATCCTCAATCTTTCTTCTCCATCAAAACTCCTGAATTCTTTCTCAGGGCTGCCACAGATAGGCAGTTTTTTAACAACGATACCTCAGGGTTATGATGTTCCCTATAAAGGGATGTTGATTTTAACGCAGAAACAAGGTGACTTGTATGCAATAATATTTCTCAGTCCAATAGAGCATTTTGATTCTGTATTGAGAGATATTAAGGCATCAATGGATTCAATTCAATTCAATTCAATTGAATGATAAATGACAATATTTCTAGCAGTCACTGCTCTTTTAAAGCTGAGCGATCACCAAGTCTGATGAGCTAGCCGACATCATTACTCGTAATATGATCAAGAATAAAGTCACACAATCAGCTGGAGAAGAAGATCAAAGTCATTATCAAGATCAAGATATAGAAGTCTCAGGCTCTGAATCTACCAAATCTCCTCTTGTTTTATTCGCAGATGAACCGACGGACATGGACCTGATAGACAAGCTATATTTTAAATCAAAGTACAAACCATTGGAAGAACAGTTTGCAGAGAGTTGGGACAAGGTAAATGATGGTTATTAATTTTAAACGCTATAAGATATGAAATAATAAAAAACTCTATTCAACATGACATGGCAAGTAACAGAACTAAGTTAAGTTAAGTTAAGTTAAGTTAAGAAGTAATTAAATTGTAATTGAGATTTAAGCGCAATTACAAATACGAAATAAAAAAGAGAAAGGCCATGAGAATAGAACGATTGCCAGCTCCTATCGCAGATGAACAAAGAAAAGTTAAAATCGGGTCATACATGAACGATACCAGCGCCTTTTGGTATATTAGGAAAGAAACAAACAGCGAGAGAAAAAGAACATGTATTATTTGCGGTAAGACTGCTTCATACTTGGTTTATTTTCAGATAGATGGAGCTAAGTTAAAGGAAAAATATTGTGAACAATGTTTAGACTCTTGGGTATATCTTGACGTCGACGAGTCTGGTATTCCAAACATAAGTAAATAAGTTTTTTCAGCTTTAGGTCATTGGTAACTGTATTACAAAGATGACTACAAAATCAAAGGAATGAGGGAATGACAACGTTAAAGAAGAGATAAAAACCGCTGCAGAAGACAAGTTATAGGCGAAGTTAACCATACAAATTCATGACTTTATGCCCAAATGGGGCAAAGATGAAGAGTGATTCAAAAAAGCCGTTGTAAGAGACATTATGACAAAAAAGATAGTGGAGGGATGCTGATCCCGTTTATAACCCGTTGACCAGATAGCATATGAAAACTTGCTATCTAAGGTTGTCAACCAGGAGACCGGTGAGTGCTATATCAAAAAAGATGAAGCTGGCTTTACCATTAAATGGACTGGAGCTTGCTATATCGACACAGTAATAACCAAGGTCAGACGGTAAAGGTAAAAGGGAATATTTGACAACGAAGGGACGTTTAGAAGGCTTCGATGTAGCGGGGAGCCTTAGAATAAAAAATTATTTTTATTTCTCCTTATTTTATTTGATATTATATCCCTTCAAAGATTTCAAAAATTTTGCTAGAATTTGGGAAGATGATAAATGGAAAGGTTCGGCTCTACATTATCCCATCTATTGACTCTAGATTTATCGATTGTTGAACATTTTACTAAATAATTTATTGGAAAATGCGATCACTCAAATTAAATCTCAAGCTCAAACTAAACTAGTGGGAGGAAGTTTGATTTCAAGTTAATTCAGAGAAGATTAGAGCTCAGAAATATTATGCTGTGTCCGCCGACATTAATAAACCATAATATAAATCCTAATGTAAAATAAGTGAACCTAGTTCCTTAACTTACTTATGGGAAAGCAAGATATGCAAAAAGAGGATCAAGTTGAGAGATTCGAAAAGAGATAAAGTATACGAATGCCTCAATTGTGGACACCAACATTCAGAAACCAAGGCTGAAGTAGGATCAATCCTTTATTGCAAGGACTGCGATAAATATGAGCAAATAGTGCATGTATCTGAAACTGGAATTAGTACTTCCAAGCGCTTAGAAAAAGATGAATTATTTCAGTTATTGAGTGAAGGTAGATTAAAGATTGTAGATAATAATGACATAAGGAATTGAAATTATCGATAAGCTATTACCTATTAACAAATTCAAAAATAATACAAATAATCATTGAACTCAAAAGAGAGTAAAGTAACTTAAATTTTCCCGGTATTTTCGTAACTTTATTTTTAATTGGTTTGAATCTCAGAGGATGATTGTTATAGAAAAATTGATTATTATTAAGAAGAATAGTTATGATTCTATGCTAAAAAAGAGTTTTATGTTCAATACTTTAAAAACCTAATTTAAGTAGAAATTATGCTTTTGTATTAATATCTTGTTTTCAAGTATCAAAACGTGTATTTTGTAAAAAGACTAATTACTAGTCATAAATTAAAATCTTATCGAATTTCCAAGCCATTAATAGTCTTGTTAGTTTTCATGATAACTTATGATCTCCTAGCGGTGACTTTTTTTAAATGAATATAGTTTCGTATAGGGTTTTACTTGTAACATCTATACTCACGGTATTATTCTCCTTTAATCTCTGCGTACCACAATTAGTCCAACGTTCTGAAGCATATCCCTCTGTCTATGTGTCAGAAATTGCGGCTAAGAATAATCCATTTTACAAAACAGGGGAAGCCAACCAACTCATTTACGATTATTTTCCCAGTAGTGAGAAGAAAGCATCGGATTTGAACATGAACGAAATGGTGAATCAGTTGATGAATAGTTTGGTTCAAGAAAAGGTTGCAAGGCCTGAGATATGTGGAGACGGGAAGGACAATGATGGAAACGGACAAGTTGATAAAAATTGTAATGTAAGCAATATTCCACAAGATGACAAGCAATCTCCTCAAGTGGAACCTGAGCAGGAGATATGTGGAGACGGGCAAGACAATGATGGAAATGGAATGGTTGATGAGAATTGCAATATAGGGAATGTCCCACAGGATGATAATCAAGCAACCGAGGAAAAAAAAAAATTTGACAAGTTTGGGATATTGAACATATACCCCTGTCTCTTATACACATCTGACGCTGCCGACGATTCAGTTGTCGTGTAGATCTC
>JBKPGB010000222.1:0-3855 GCA_046729135.1 Thermoproteota archaeon
CATACAGGATATGGGTCTCCACAAGGATGTGAAGGTGTGGCTTACAAGGGCGGCTTATTTTATAGTGGTGCTACCAGATGGGAAAAGGAACAATGGCATACGGGAGGCTATGTTTTTGCGGAATTTGGAAAAAACATTGGATCTATTAAAGGAAAGTGGGTAGGATTGAAGGTAATAATGTACAACATTGTTCAGAACGAAAAGACTGCTGTAAAACTAGAACTTTGGGTCGATAAGAGTAACAACAATAATTGGATAAAGGCGACTGAAAAAATCGACAAAGGAGGATGGGGAAATAATGGAGGGGAATGTGGAGGCAAACCCGACCAGATAATAACATGGGGTGGACCAATCGCCGCATTTAGATGGGATGGTGCTACAGACGTGGATATCAAGAAATTTAGTGTAAGGGAAATTGTGCCACAGCTATAGGTTAATCCTTTTTGGCAAGATTATTGTGTTTATTGTAATAACAAAATTAATAATAAAAATAAAGTCTATATGTAATGAAGTACCATTATCATCTAGTTTAAAATTTATTAAGATTGGTGTCTATGAATGAGTTTACAAGAGCAAACATCAAGGTATTCGGAGGTTCAAAGAAGGAAATGGCTTGTAAGAGTACTAATGGTTATCGCTGTAGGGTGTGTTTTAGTAGCGAAGATTTATTTTACGTTTTCACTGGTGGATCCGTGGGTAGGTATCTATAGTATTCTCACTACTTTTGTTTTACTTTGTATACTAGTATTTTCCTATTTTAAATATAAGGATCCATATCTAAATGCTAAAAATATTGATATCAAAAATGGTTCTTTAATTAGTATAATAGTACCGGCAAAAAATGAAGAAAAAAATATACGAAATTGCGTTCAATCTTGTCTAAATCAAACGTATAGAAATAAGGAAATTATTGTTGTAAATGATGGTAGTACAGACAGTACTGGAGAAATTCTTGATGAAATACGTAAAGAAAATAGAACAGAGAATTTTCACATATTGCATTTATCAAAGAGCGTTGGAAAGAAAAAGGCAGTAGAGGCAGCAAGTGAGATAGCTCGTGGTGAGATTTATGCTTGCATGGATAGTGATTGTGATATGGCACATGATGCTGTAGAGAAAGCCGCAAAAATATTTCAAAATGATAGAAAATTAGGCGCCTTGACCTGCCATGGGAGAGTTAGAGATGCGCGGCGTGGAAATACAATAGAAAAGTTTCAACAGGTATACATAGATATATCATGCAGAGCTATCAAAGCTGCTGAGAGTTCCTATAACTCAGTAACATGTTGTTCTGGGTCGCTCAGTTTTTACAGAAGAGTTGCAATACAGGATTTTATACACGACTGGGCAAATGATAGATTTTTGGGGATAGATTTTAAATTCTGTACTGACAGGAGAATGACAGCGCATATTTTGGGCAATCGTCCTGAGTCGGATAGTTCTCTAGACAAGAATTCACAGGAGCACATGCCTATCTTGCAAACAGGTGATGACGATATTGAGACAATGAAAAAATCCCTGGACCCGGATGCTGAAATTTCTAATCACCCTATCACGTGGAATGTGGAATATTCAAACAGCATTAAAGTCAATGTTGGAGTACCTAAAACATTTGGATCATTAGTAAGGCAACAAATACGATGGAAAAAGAGCTTTATTCGAAGTCTGTTCGCAACTGGTGGAGTATTTTGGAAAAGACCTTCTTTTATTGCACTTTTATACTACATTCAAACTGCAATGAAGCTTATCAGACCATACATCTTGTTCTATACAATAGTAATTTTGCCCCTAAAAGGTGATTTTGTTACAGTGCTATTTTGGATTTCAGGTTTAATGTTTACAGGAATGATTTGGGCGGTAGAATACAGGTTAAGAAATCCGGATGACGGGTTATGGTTGTATAGACCTCCTTATACATTTATTACTACGTTTGTATACACTTGGCTTTTAATATATTCTGCTATAACTATTAGAAACAAGACCTGGAGATAATTATACAAAATGATTCTGTTTATTAATAACTCAGATACAAACTCATAGGAGTGAGTTTTTAATATTGGCCTATATTAGTGCAATACTTGTTACCTTCATGATGTTTGTAGGATTTTCAATAATCATGATGAAATTCACCGGGTACTGGCCCTGTAAGATTGGCGAAGCACTTGAGATGAAAGATATTACCTGCAAAAAAAATTTTCAAGAAAATCTCAATGTCATAGTAAATTCAAGTCATATTTCATTACCCTTCCATTTTCCACTACTATCTCTTCAAAATATCGGACAATAGTAATCTCAGAGATTTTTGGTATCTTAAGTTTCTTCCCGTATACCATATCCAAAATCATCGCTGGAAAATTTGCACCAGCCAATGTAGTAAAAAAAGTGCCTCCCCCCAGCCGGGGGTTAACTTCAACAATTTTGAGAATACCTTCTTCTGATTCTTTCATCTGAATGCAACACGGTCCTCTAATTTTCAGATACTTAGCAATGGATTTGCATGTGTCAGAAATATTTTCGTCCTTGACAATTTTACCCATAGTTGAAATTCCCGCTTTTGTTTCGAGTCTGATCCTAGGGACTGCAATTATAGGTTCACAATCCAAATCGGATAGTACGTCTATCGTATACTCAGTACCTGGTAAATATTCTTGAAAAATCAAATCATCTTTTTTTATTTGGACGTATTTTAATTCTTTTTCATTTTCTATTTTTACAATCCCCTTACTACCTTTACCATATCTTGGCTTTGCGATTATCGGGAACCTGATTGTCCTTTTGTAGTCTAATGTGGTGAAAGGAAGATCAAATTTTTTTGAAAGATAACTAAAAGTCTGCATTTTGTCTCTACATCTTTCCATAGTCTTTTTATCACTCACAACCGGCAAAGCTCCTAACTTCAATAATTTTTCTTTATTCTCACTATATTGATAAATATCATATCCTGAAGATGGCATGAGAATTTCGATTTTATGTTTTTCAACAATTTCAAAGAGCCGGGTAATGTATAATTTGCTATCTATTTCTGGTAACACTTCATGTGCATCTGACATAAAAAAGCCTGCAGAAATCGGATTTGAGTCAGAAGCAACTATTTTTACGGGATATTTTACCATTTTCAGAGATTTTATGGTATTAATTCCTGCCGGTGCAGAAGCGCTTGGAACTAAGATGGTGGAAGTTGAGCCTCGTTTCAAGTGGTATTCCTTATCCGAAATAAAATTTTATTTAACATCATATAAAAATTTTCAGAACTATTCAATTCGCATTTTTGTCTATGATTTCAATACATATTAAATATGTAATTAAATAAACAATATGCGATTGCTCGATCTGAAAAAAGATTACCATGTTCATAGCAACTATAATGACCATTCGTCTCAGGAGTTATCAATTGAAAATGTAACAAGACATGCAGAAAAAATTAACTTGAATACATTGGCCTTTACAGAACATGTTAGAAAGACTTCTCATTGGATACCAAAATATCTCGAGGAAATAGACAGAATTGTTTCTTCTGGTACCAGGACGACTATAATTTCTGGCTTTGAAGCAAAAATCTTAACCGATGGCACAGTTGATTTTCCACCCGAGTATGAAGGCTATTTTTTGATTGCAAGTTTTCATACAAAGTTTTATAATAAACAGAATTGGCTCTCAGCTTTGAAATCTGCAATTTCTTTGCAACATGTAAAAGTTATTGGTCATTTGGCTCCAGAAGTATCCTTTGAGTTAACAGACGATGAATTGATTGAGTTATCAACGTTGTTGAAAGAAAATGAAAAGACTGTGGAGATCAATGCGAAATATCGCCGACCTCCAATGAAATGGTTACGAATATTTAAAGAAAATGATGTA
>JBKPGB010000223.1:0-1994 GCA_046729135.1 Thermoproteota archaeon
TCTCCATAATATTATCCCCTTGAAATGTTTCTGGTTAAGAAGACAATAATTGAATTAGAATTCTATTTTTCACCAAGGTCTTAATATCCTATTAGTTTGATGTTTTCAGTTAAACCTGTGCTGTGCCGCCATCGACGAACAGCTCAATACTCGTAACAAAGCTGGAATCATCTGATGCCAAAAAGAGGGCAGCGGCTGCGATCTTGCTCGGCTGACCCATTCGACCCATTGGGATAATGGAAACATATCCATCCTTCAATTCTTGAGGAGTGCCATCGAATATTGCAGTATCTATCGTACCTGGACTAATGACATAGACCCTGGTCTTTCCTTTGAGCTCGGTAGTCCAAGTTCGAGCGAAAGAACGGACGGCAGCTTTGCTGGCGCTGTAGACTGAAGTGCCCGGAAATCCTTTCACTCCGGCAATAGAACTTCATATTATTGGATTCACAAAGAGAGTATGGTAAAAGAATAAAGACTGATATTAAAACAGAAACCATGCATGCCGTATAGTTCTATCTTTCATCTTTAATGCTGCTTATTCAGCAGTTACTTTTGCTGGTCCATTGCGTGTCCGATATACCTACTTCTAACAATGCTTTGAGGATACTTAATAATTAATTTTTCATGATCACAAAAAACCTGAAAGTCGCTTATCCCTTGGAAACTTAAAAATCCAACAGCCTCGAATAAAGATCATGAAAAGGCTCAAGGATAAAGTTGCAGTTATCACCGGTGGGAACAGTGGCATGGGACTTGCCACAGCACAAAGATTTGTAGATGAGGGTGCATATGTTTTCATCACCGGTCGCCGCCAAAGCGAACTTGACGCAGCAGTAAAGCAGATCGGCGAAAATAATATCAGTAGTGTCCAAGGTGACGTCTCCAATATGGCGGATCTTGATCGGTTGTATGCTGCAGTAAAGGAGCAAAAGGGCCGTATCGACATTCTGTTTGCAAATGCTGGTGTTAGCGAGTTGGCTCCGTTGGGGACAATTACTGAAGCACACGTTGACAAAATCTTTAGCGTCAATGTCAAAGGGCTTTTATTCACCGTGCAAAAAGCGCTTCCCCTGTTTCACGACGGCGGTTCGATCATTTTGAATGCTTCAATTGCTGCATCTAAAGGATTTGGAGCGTTAAGTGTTTACAATGCAACCAAAGCAGCCATACGGTCATTAGCTCGTTCTTGGAGTGTGGATCTAAAAATAGCAAGATTCGTGTTAACGCCATAAGTCCTGGTCCAATCGACACACCCCTCTTCAATAGCTCGAATCTAACTGAGGAAGAAATCGAGCAGATAAAGGCTAACCTTGTAGCCACCATGCCTATAGGTAGAATGGGAACTCCCGATGAGATTGCCAAAGCCGTCTCATTTCTGGCATCAGATGACAGCAGCTATATCACAGGTATCGAACTCTGTGTGGATGGAGGCCTGGCGCAGATCTAAAAGAGACCAATGGATATTTATCAATTGAGGTCTAGTTATTTTGAATCCTCAGGAGAGACCAACTTCAGGGATTGTGTACTTGATCTGAAGTTAGAGAAATTTTATTACAACGTTGACTATGTCATAGTGTAATGACTAATACAACTGGTCGATTGAGTAATTTGACTGAAACACTCACATCAAATCTCAGAAACCCGGTCAGTTCCTCTGAATTTGAATTAAACGCTCTTTTAGATAGGGTACTAAGCGGTGTCGGACTCTCAGCCGCTGAAAGTGGAGGAAAGATCACGTTTTATGGGAAGGATCCGATCGTGCCAAGCTGCCTTAGATTCGGATCAATGGCAGCGGTCACTTTGGCAGCGAAGGCTGTAGCAGCAGCTGGCATCTGGAAATTCAGAAGTGGGGAAGGACAAGATATTCATGTCGATGTACGTAAGGCGCTGCGGCGGTTTGCAGCATTCTTCGAACTTAAATGGGAGCTGATTAATGGTCGACCCCCTTCATTTGCTTCTGACCCGTTAAATCCTTTCCTTGATTATCCGCC